>CAZUUR010000194.1:0-4256 GCA_964622815.1 uncultured Oscillospiraceae bacterium
AAATAAAAAGTATTGGATAGATTTTATTAGAGGATATTTTGACGGTGATGGGTCCGTTTCAACTGCGGGAAATAGAGCTATTCGTTGGCAAATTTGTTCTGCTACAAAAGATGTTTTAGAAACTATTGTTAATTTTTTATATGAGGAATATGGAATTGAAAAAGTTAATATTTTAAAACAGCCTCGTATAAACCATCCTTTATATTATTTTCAATATTCTACCAATGCTACTAAAAAGATTTTTAAAATTCTTTATAAAGATGATTGTTTAAAATTACCTCGTAAATATCTTAAATTTAAAGAACTTATTATGAAATAAAGTCCCACGAGACTCCAACCCCTGTTAAGGGGCGAAAGATATGCTGAACTTACACAAAAAAGAAGTGTAAGAACTAAAGGATAAAAAACCTTTAGGATAACAAAATTGAAAGTCGGAAAGACTACTTTTGCAGTTCAAGCTCCAAGGAATTTGCTTGTTGCTTTTGAAAAAGGTTATAATGCTCTTTCTGGAATTAAGGCAATAGATATTAATAAGTGGGCAGATTTTAAAGTTGTATTAAAGCAACTTGAAGATCCTGAAGTGCAGGCGATGTATGACACTATTTCAATAGATACAGTTGGAATAATGTGGGAAATGTGCGAACAATTTATTTGCGCTCAGAATGGAGTTCAGAAGATTGCTGATATTCCTTGGGGCGCTGGATACACAGCTTGTAAGAAAGAATTTGAAACCTGTCTTAGAAAAATTACAATGCTTAGCTATGGACTTATTATTATTGCTCACGTTGATACTCGTATTGAAAAAACAGCGGATGATAATGAAGTTGAAATTATTGGCCCTGCGATTCCAAAACGTGCTTATGCTATTGTAAATCAGCTTGTTGATATAATTGGTTATATTGGAGTTGATTATGATGATGAGGGTAATGCAAAAAGAACTCTTTATACGCGTTCTACTCCTACTGTAATGGCAGGAAGTAGATTTCCTCATCTCCCGGCAAAGATACCTTTTGGATATAATGAGCTTACAAATGCTTTAGCTAATGCTATTGAGCAAAGTGGTAAAGAAGATGGAGCGATTATAGTAGATCATCAAGAGAATAGAGTTGATGAAACTCGATCTTATGATGAAGTTTCCGCTGAGGCTAAAGAATTATGGGCGGAATTAATTGAAAAAGATCCAAATAACAAGAATAGAATTATGAAAATAGTTGAAAAAGTTTTTGGACGTTCAATGAAGCTTTCGGAAATCACAGATGATCAAATTGATCTTTATGAACTTGTTGTTCTTGAAATGAAAGCTCTATAAGATATATATAGTTTTATTAAAGGGGAAGGCGTAAGTCTTCCCTTTTAAATTTGATTTTTTCAAAAAAATATGCTATAATATAAATATAGAATGGGGTGAATTTATGGCGAAAAAAGATATTGTTCATTGTAAATTTTGCGGAGGCGAAATTGATAGAAGTAAAGACACAGATTGGTGTCAAGTTAATCAAAGACGTTATGCGCATATTAAATGTTATTCTGATAGAGAAAAAGTTCTAAATAAAGAATTAGAAACTCCTTCTGATGAAAATACTTCTTTTACTTCTAATATTTGGTTAGATGAATTATATAATTTATTAAAATATGATTTAAAAGTAGTTCCTAATTTCATTTTAATAAAATCACAATTTAATAATTTTCAAAATAGTCCCTCAAAACAAATGACGGCAAAAGGGATTTATTTTGCTATTAAATATTTTTATGAAATAAAACATAATGATTGGGGAAAATCTAAAGGCGGGATAGGTATAGTACCTTATATTTATGACGAATCTAAAGAATATTGGAATACTCAAAAAATAGAATTAGAAAAAATTATACAAGGCTTAGAAGAACAAAAGAAAGCAAGAGATAATGCTACATTATTAATTATTAAAAAAGATATAACAATGTCTAAAAATAAAAAAACTAAAGTTAAAAGTCTTGAAGAATTAGATACGGAGGAGTAAATGATAGACAAAGATTGTATAATTCAAATCTTTGGTACATTAATGAAAAACCCTTCTTTGCTTAGTAATACAGAAAAATATAGTTTATCTACATTAGATTTTCCACCAGGACTTGATAAATATATTTTTAATGCTATTCAAGGTCTTTATGAAGGCGGCGCTAATAAAATACGTGCTATAGATATTGAAAATTATGCACAAAGTTATGAAGCTTTTAAGATATTTTTTAATCAACAACATGGATTAGAATACTTACAAGACGCAGAAGAATTAAGTCAAGAAGATAATTTCGATTATTATTATACACGCTTAAAGAAATTAAATCTTTTAAGAGATTTAAAAAAATCTGGGATTGATACATCTGAATATTTAGTAGAAAATTTAACCGATCCAAAAGCACTTGAAATTAATGCTAATTTTGAATGTCTTTCAATAAAAGATATAGTTTCTGGATTAAAAACAAAATTATTAAAAATTGAAGGAAACTATTTAAAAGATGACGTAACTGAAACAGAAAAGGCCAGCGATGGAATTGAAGAGTTATTAAAAAATATTTCTGAAAATCCAGATATAGGATTACCAATACAAGGCGAGATTTTTAATGAAATTATAAATGGTGCTAGAAAAGGAACGTTATGTATTAGAAGTGGTGGGTCTGGCGTATCAAAAACAAGACAAGCTGTTGGTGATGCGTGTTATTTAGCTTATCCATTTAGATTTAATCCTGAAACAGTAGAATGGGAAAAGAATGGCAGTAATGAAAAAGTTCTTTTTATCGCTACCGAGCAAAATTTTAATGAAATTCGTAGAATGATTTTAGCTTATTTAACTGGGATGAATGAAAGTAAATTTAGATATGGCCATTTTTCAGAATTAGAAAAAAAGACTATTGTTCAAGCACGTTTTATGATGGAAATGTTTGAAAATAATTTTATGATAGTTCGTATGCCGAATCCTACTATTGAATTGGTAAAAATGATTGTAAGAGAAAATGTTTTATTAAATGAAGTAGGATATATATTTTATGATTATATCTTTATTGGGCCATCATTATTAAATGAATTTAAAGGATTTAATTTGAGAAACGATAAATAATTTGTCGTATATATAACTTTTCCGTTTATCAACGGGGTTTCAAGAATATAGAGTAAATATGATGAAGTATTACTTATATTTAGAAGCTAACGGTCAACTAAACCGAAAGGTTAAGGTGGTAAGAGAGCCTAAGTCCTAAATGGATATGGTAATACCGTGGGAAGTTATAAGGAGAGATAAAATGAAATTTTATTATTATAAAATATCTAATATAGAAAATGGCAGTTTTTATATTGGAATTACAACTGATTATTTAAAAAGAAAAAAACAACATTTCAATAATTTAAAAAATAATAATCATCCTAACTATAAACTTCAAAATGATTATAATATATATGGAGAAGAAAAATTTATATTTGAGGTTATTGAAAGTTTTGAAGGGACAGAAGAAGAAGCTTATCAAAAAGAATATAAATTAATTCAAAAATATAAAGCTACTGATTCATATAATATTTTAGAAGGTGGATATTTAAATCCAGTTTATAGTCAACAATGTCTATCAAAAATAAAAGAAAGCCATCAAAAGAAATATGATAATATTTTACAATATGAATTTGATGGTAAATCTTTTAAATTTATTAAAAGTTTTGGAAGTATTCACGATGCCGCAAAATTAACAGATAGTGATTTTAGAGGAATTCAGAAAGTCTTAAAAAATGCGCAAAGCCATCATGAATATTACTGGATTAAAGAAACCGAAAAAGAAGAATGGTTAAAAACATTTTTAAAAAGATTTAAATGTTGTATAGCAAAAATTAATGAAGAAACAAATGAAATAGAAGATACGGCTTTAACTATTCAAGAATTTGCTGAAAAATATAACACAACATATGATAGAATTTATGCCAGTCTTCGTCAAAATAATCGTTGTGAAAGAAAATATAAATTTATCCGCATAACTGCCAATCAATTTGCGGAAATAAACAAACTCTCCTTATAAAACCTGTAACGACTATCCAAGGTCAATCTTGGAGTAGGACATCTATTGATACGATGCTCGAAACGGTTATAGGCACTAAATAGTGTTTAAGATATAGTCTGGTCCATTAGAAATAATGGAATTACTGGAAGTTCTATTAATGTTTTCAACAGCATTAAAAGATTTGGCTGTAGAACTTGATGTTTTTATTATGACATCAACTCAAATTAATGCCAATGGTGATG
>CAZUUR010000195.1:0-4205 GCA_964622815.1 uncultured Oscillospiraceae bacterium
AAAAGCGCCCAACGGGCGCTTTTTCCCAAGACGCGCGTTTAGCGCGTCATAGCGCCCCAACGGGCGCTTTTTCCCAAGACGCGCGTTTAGCGCGTCATAGCATCTTCCCCCCACTTCCCCTTCCACCGCCAGCAAAGGCACGAAAAAGCGCCCAACGGGCGCTTTTTCCCAAGACGCGCGTTTAGCGCGTCATAGCGCAAGTAGCGAGAGCTAAAATAGCCTCGGCTGTGGCTTCGGTGTTGAACATAAAATCCTCAAGCGTGAGGTATTCATCGGGCATGTGGACGGGGGCTTCCTTATCGGGGAACTCCGGGCCGAACGCCACGGCGATGCCGGGCATGCAGCGTGCGTAGGTGCCGCCGCCAATGGCGAGGGGCTGTGTGTTAGTGTCGCCGGAAAGGTCGCGATAAATCTTCATTAGCTTTGTGACAAGCTCGCTCGACGGATCGACGTAATGACCGGCGGTGAAATTTGCGCTCGTTATTTCAAACTCGCCCAATTTGGATTTAAGACGGGCGGTAATGGTGGCCTCGTCGAGTGTGAGCGGCGCACGAATATCGAGGGTAAGAGCATTGAGGCCGTTTTCGTCCCACGAGATCACGCCCGGGTTGAGCGTGAGGCGGCCGGACGCGTCGGTTTCGTCGAGGCCGAAGCCCTGTCCGTGCGTGTCGAGCTTGAAGGCGTTGTAAAGAAGATTGAGAGTGTATTTATCCTCGGCGGCGAGCGGAAGCTGCGCGAGCACGCTCAGGAGCGCGAGCATGGCGTTCTTGCCATCGTCGGGCAGAGAGCCGTGTGCGCTTACGCCGCTCACGAGTATGCTTGAGCCGCCGGGGGCTTCTTTTACATCAAAGGGGAAGGCCGAGCCGAGCATGAGTTCGGCAACGGGCAGTATGTCGGCCGGAGCGAGGGGCACGAAGGCCTCAGCCTTGCCGGGCACGACGTTTGCGCGCTCGCCGGCGCTAAAGCGGAGCTTGGAAGCAAATTTGTGCGCGAAGGTGACATGGAAAATATTCATCTCGGAATTGACGAGAGGGTAGCTCGCGTCGGGCGAGAAAGCGAGCGCGGGCAGCTTTTCGCACTTTTTATAGTAATCCATGCACTCCCAGCCGCTTTCCTCGTCGCAGCCGAGGATTATACGGACGTTGCGCTTGAAGTTGCCCTCGCCGGCGAGCTTTTTTGCTATTGCGAGGCCGTAAAGCGTTGAAATGACGGGGCCTTTATCGTCAAGTGCACCGCGTGCGTAGAGGCGGCCTTCGACTATTTCCGCGCCGAAGGGGTCGTGAGTCCAACCCTCGCCTATGGGGACAACGTCGAGATGACACATTATGCCGAGCTGCTCCGCGTCAGGGCCGCAGGGAGCATATTCGATGTAGCCGCAGTAGCCGTCAAGATTGACGGACTTGAACGAAAGCTTTTCACCAAGCTCGAGGGAATATTTGAGCGCGCGGCCTATGCCCTCGCCAAACGGCGCGGAGCTTGAGGCGGTGGGCATATCCTTTACGCTTGGAATGCTTAGAAGTGCCTTGAGCGAGGCGAGCATTTCGGGGCTGAGCGCTTCGACCTGCTTGCGTACCGGTGAGTTTTTCTTCGTGTTCATTGGTCTCCCCCTTTGTGTGTTTATATAAGATAGGATACCGCAAAATTAGGGGGTTGGCAAGATTTGAGGGGGATATTTTGTGAGGAAAAGGTTCGCCGCGCGGGTAGACGCGGTGAAGCGTGGGGCAAAATGCGACGCGGGGCGAGATAAAGTGCGATGATGCGGGGCGTCGAGACGCCGCCCCCTACGGGAGGGCGGAAGTGTGGGGGTGAAGCGCAGTGATGCGGGGCGTCGAGACGCCGCCCCCTACGGGAGGGCGGAAGTGTGAGGGCGAAGTGCAGTGACGCGGGGCGTCGAGGACGCCGCCCCCTACGGGAGGTGGAAGCACCGTCTCAATCCCTCTACCCCCCTATCCCCCCCTACCCCCCCTAGAACGAACGAAAAAGCGCCCATCGGGCGCTTTTTCTAAAGCGGACGTTTAGTCCGCGATGTGGACAGTTTAGTCCGCGATGTGGACAGTTTAGTCCGCGATTTATACTGTGTACCTATCCAATATGGCTTTGAGCTCTCTTGCCTTTGTGTCCAGCTCCTGACTGGCGGCCATGGTCTCCTCGGCTATGGCGCTGTTGCTCTGAACAACACTTGAAATCTGCTCAATAGCCTCGGTTATCTGCCTTATGGCGAAGGCCTGCTGCTCGGACTGCACGGAGATATTGTCTATCATGCTGTGAGTATTGCCGGTGAGCGAGACAACATTCTCAAGTGAGCTTGCGGCGATCTTGGCGATCTCGCTGCCGTGCTGCACGCTTGCTATGGACGCTTGAATGAGCGTGGTGGTGTTGTTTGCAGCGTCGGCGCTCTTTGATGCGAGGTTTCTCACCTCGTCCGCCACGACCGCGAAGCCCTTGCCCGCATCGCCCGCGCGTGCCGCTTCGACTGCCGCGTTGAGCGCGAGTATGTTGGTCTGGAAGGCGATATTGTCTATCGTCTTGATTATCTTTTGTATCTCGGCGGATTTATCCTCAATGTCTTTCATGGCATCGAGCATTTCCTGCATCTGCTGGCTCTGCTCGCTTATATTTTTAGAAACATCGTCTGAAAGCTGCTTGGCGCTGTGCGCATTTTCAGCGTTGCGGTCAACATTGTTGCTCACCTCGATTATCGAGCTTGAAAGCTCCTCAATGGTGGAGGCCTGCTCGGTGGTGCCGGTGGCAACCTGCTGCGACGCGGAGGCGATATGCTCGGCGCTGGAGTTGATCTCGGTGGCCATCTCGTTGAGGATAGTTATGAAACGACAGGTGTGCTTTTTAATGCGGAGCGCAGCCTTTTGCAGCGCATCAAAATCGCCCTCGTATTGAGCATTGCTCTCAACTGTGAAATCGCGATCGGACATCTTTGTGAGCATGTTGGAAATATCGCCTATGTAGCTGTTTAGGGCGATGACGGTGTTGTTCATGGCGTTGGCGAGCTGCCCGGCTTCATTCTTGGCCACTATATCGAGCTTTTCAACCTGAAGATTGCCGTGCTCGATATTCTCCGCAAGCTCCACAACACTCCTTAGCGGCACGGATAGCTTGTTCTTGACGAGCTTGAACGCAATTAAGGTAAGACAGCAAGCCATGAGCAGAATGCTGATAACTATTCCCTGCCCCGCTATTCCGGCGAGCTTCGTTTGCATGTATGAGAGCGGATTGCCCACGAACAGCGCTCCGAGCACCTGACCCTGCTGATTTTTGATGGGTTCATAGGTGTATACCATGCGCTCGTTGACTATAATCCCTTTGCCTGTGGTCCGCTCACCGTCCGTTATTACCTTTTGAGCTATGGCGGCGTCCATTGCGGTGCCGATGACGCGGTTGCCGTCTGCGCCGATTATTGTGGTGGCAATGCGCTTGTCGCCCGCGAATATGGTTACCTCGCTTGAAACCTGCTGCTTTATTTTGTCCACAAGCGTAAGATCCTCGAGTGAATAGCCTATCTGTATGAAGCCGAGGGTCTTTGACCCGTCGGAAATCTTCATGTAGCAGCGATAGCTCAGCGGTATTAGCGTATCGGTGAAATAATCGGAATAATCGGATTTGTTGGCGGGCAGCTTGATAGCCGTGTCCGCGGGAAGTGTGCCTACGCTCGCAAGAACGCTGCCGTCCAGATTGTAGAATATGGCGTAATAGCCATAGCCCTTCACCTCGTTTGAAACAAGCTGCTCTATGGCCGTGCCGCTGCCTGCGACGAGCTTTGTATTGATATTTGCATCGTTTGAATAGCGAAGCGCAAGATTGGATATTTGCATGGCCTCATTATTCACGGACGTGTCGAACACGTTTACCGAGGTTGCGTTCTCGGTGGCGTATATCTCCGTAACTAAATCCGACGCCATTATAACAACAAATATAACGAGCAATATTATCAGCGGGATAAGCACGATGTAGAGCGCCTTGATCAGCGTTACGGCGAATTTATTCACCTTGAGCTTTTCGCGCTTTTCTTCAACGACCTCTCGTATCTCCTCGCGTACCTGCTCGCGCTTCTCGCGCAGCGCCTCTTTGCGCTTTTCACCCTTGTTCTCGTTGTTTTCGGGGCGTAATTCTTCCATAATGGCGACTCCTTTCGTTGCGGAAAAGTGAATATGCCTGCATTGAACATGTTCACTTAAATTGTATATTTAGGA
>CAZUUR010000196.1:0-4111 GCA_964622815.1 uncultured Oscillospiraceae bacterium
CGTCCACATAGTCGAGATTGCCGCCCATGGGTATGCCGTGCGCTATCCTTGTGACACGCACCTTGAGCGGCTTTAAAAGCCGCGCTATATACGCGGCGGTCGCCTCTCCCTCAACATCGGGGTTGGTGGCGATAATGATCTCCGTTACGCCGTCGCGCTTAACTCGCTCCTCAAGCTCCTTTATGCGAATATCATCAGGCCCCACGCCGCTCATCGGCGAAAGCGTGCCGCCCAAAACATGATATTTGCCGCGGAACTCGCGCAGCTTTTCCATAGAAAGCACGTCGTGCGCTTCTTTCACAACGCAGATAAGCTTTTCATCACGCGTTTTGTCAAGGCATATAGCGCACGGCGTAGTCTCGGTGTAATTGCCGCATACGGGGCAATGATAAATGCCCTCGCACGCGGCTGATATGGACGCGGCAAGCTCCTTTGCGCTTGTCTTTGGCATGTCGATTATGTGATAAGCCAGACGCTGCGCTGTCTTTCTGCCAATGCCCGGCAGCTTTGAAAGCTGCATAGCAAGCGCGTCCAAAAGGTCGATGCTCATATTGTCACTGCTTCCGGCTTAAAAGCCCAAATTCATTCCGCCTGTAACTTTATTCATCTCGGCGGTGGTGGTTTCATCAGCGAGGCGTATGGCCTCGTTCACGGCGCTCATAACAAGATCCTCAAGCATTTCAACATCGTCCGGATCTACGCACGCCTTATCTATAGTAAGGCTCTTTAGCTCCTTGCGGCCATACACCGTGGCGCTCACCGCGCCGCCGCCGGCATTTGCCGTGAACTCGCGCTGTGCAAGCTCCTCCTGAAGCTTTGTCACCTTTTGCTGCATAGCTTGCGCCTGACGCATAAGCTGCTGCATGTTTCCGCCGCCCATACCGGGAAATCCACCTTTTTGCATACTTCTCCTCCATTTAAATTCCATATATATTCACTATAATAATACCATATAGTGTGCTCTATTTCAATCACCAACATATTTACTTTTATGGCGTTTTGAGCATATTCTATTGCTCTAAATCATACCCTTTAGGGACAGCATATAAACTATGGAGGTTACTGTGATGGAGCTAAAATTCACCGATGTCAATATTGAAAATATAATTGCCAAGGGCGCTTCGCAAGCTTATATAGAAGGCGCAGTGCCGCTTCCGGAGGGGCGCGTCGCAGCCGAGCCTTTATCCGCCGGAGGCTCTGTGATGCTATCCTCCGTCAGCGTTAGGGACGGCTCTATACATCTTGAGGGCAAACTGAAGCTGGAGTTTATATGCAGCGAGCAAGGCGAGCCGTTTGCGTTTATGTCCTCGGCGGCATTTGAGCACAGCATGCCCGTGCCCGAGGCAAAGGAAGGGCTTACCGCAAAGGTTAGCGCCCAGCTCACAACGCTCGATATATCCGGCGCAGGGCCATTTAGCATAGCGGCGACGGCGGATATAAGCTTCGTTTTAGCCTCCTTAGCCCCTTCGCGGCTCTTTGACGGCATTATGGGCGCGGACGATCTTGAAAAGCTTGAGGATAGCTTCACCATCACTCACGTCAGGGACGCGGGCTATCAAAATGTGCGTATGCGCGATGAGATACCTTTTTCCGGCGGCGACGGCGCTGAGCGCGTGGTCGTAATGAACGCTACGCCGTTAGCCGTGCGCGGCACGCGCGAGGGCGACACTGTGCATATTGACGGCTCGGTCGCTGTCGCCGCGCTCGCCAAAACGCATAGCGGCGCATATAAAATGCTCAACGCCTCCGTGCCCTATTCGGCGGAAGCGAGCGCCGCAGGGCTTAGCGCGAACGAGGAATGCGCACTGAGCGCTTCCATAGATTATTTCGATCTAAAGCCCATGGGCGACACCGGCGACACATTAAGCGCGGAGCTCTCCCTCACCGTTAAGATGAGCGCCATGCACAGCAGCGCGTTCTCCTGCGTGCTTGACGCTTATTCGCCGTCGCTGCCTTTTGAATGTGAGTACGGCGATATAAAAATGCAGTCCCTGCATGCAAAAGAGCTATATGAGCTTGAAATTAGCAGCGTGCTTACCCCGCCAGAGGGCATGCCTAAAATGGCAGCCCTTGTGTGCTGCACTGCGCGGCCAACGATAAGCTCGGCGGCAATAGACAACGGCGAGCTTACTGTGGACGGCATCGCTTTTACAAAAACCGCCTATCTCACCGAGAGCGGCTCAATATATGCGTTCACAGGAGAGCTGCCTTTTAGCCTAACAAAGCCCGTTTCCGCTTCGGACGGGGCAGCCCTAAGTGCGCACGCCGCCGTAACGGTGTGCGAGTGCGCCCTCACAGCAGGCGGAGTGAACGCGCACTTCAAGCTGCAAATAGCCGCCGAGATAAGTGATGAAATAGCCGTGCGCGCCGTAACAGGCATTTGCGAGTGCGAGAAGCGCGCCTGCGCTCCGGGGCTTTATATCTATTGCGCGGACGAGGGCGAAAAGCTTTTTTGCATAGGCAAGCGCTTCAACATGCCGCTTTCAAGGCTGTGCGCTGCAAATCCCGACATTTCAGACCCCTGCCAGTGCGATACGCGAATAATAGTGCTGGTGTAAAAACAGCTTTACAATAACAACCAAAGGTTGTAAAATGCCCATATAAGGAGATGCTTATATGGGCTTTTGTGATAATTTCAAGCGATTGCGCAAGCAGGCAAATATTTCGCAGGCGGCTTTAGCGCAGCGGCTGGGGCTTTCGCAGCAGGCGATAGCCAAGTGGGAATCGGGTCGCGCCACGCCCGATCCGGACACGCTTAGTTTGCTTGCGGAGGCGTTTTGTGTGAGTATCGACTCACTTATAGCCACAGGGGCGCACATATCGCGGCTGCCGGTTTTAGGGCATGTGCGCGCGGGCTTTGGCTCGCCCGCCGCCGCCGAGCACACAGGCGAGGAATATGCGTTTGTTGGCAACCCGGAGGAGTATTTCTTTCTCACGGTGCGCGGCGAGAGCATGGAGCCATATATATTTGATGGGGATATTGCGCTGGTTCACGCTGACGCACGCATTTCAAACGGCGATCTGTGCGTAGCAATGTATTCAGACGACATGCACGGTGAAGACGATTGCGCCACAATAAAGCGCTACCGCCGCCAAGTGGACGGCGCAGTTGTGCTCGAGCCGCTAAATCCCGCCTTTGAGCCGATAATAATTCAAAAAGAAGCTCTCGCTTCGCTCAAGCTTATCGGCAGGGTGATTGAAACAAGGAGAAAATGGGCGTAAGCGCGGGTGGCTTATGCGCATAAACCGTTGGGTTGAGCCCTAGCTCAACCGCGACATTTTTTGAAAGGTTCGTAATGAGTCATGGATATGATGCAAAAGCTCACAATATTAGCCGACAGCGCCAAGTATGACGCAGCCTGCACCTCAAGCGGCGCTTCGCGCGAGGGGCGTTTGGGCAATGGCAGCATAGGCAGTGCGATGGCCTGCGGCTGCTGCCACACGTTCGCCGCTGACGGCAGATGTGTATCCCTTTTAAAGGTGCTTATGAGCAATTTTTGCATATATGATTGCAAATACTGCGTCAACCGCTCCTCAAACGACGTTCCGCGCGCGGCCTTTACGCCGCGTGAGCTGGCGGAGCTTACCATGGCGTTTTACAGGCGCAATTATATCGAGGGGCTGTTTCTTTCAAGCGCGGTGATTAAAAGCCCGGATCATACTATGGAGCTGATGATAGGCGCACTGTCGCTATTGCGAAACGAATATAAATTCAATGGATACATACACGCAAAGGTAATTCCCGGCGCTTCAAGCGCACTTGTTGAAGGGCTTGGTCTGCTTGCGGACAGGCTGAGCGTGAACATTGAGCTGCCAAGCGAAAAGAGCCTTATCACGCTCGCGCCCAACAAAACCAAATCCGCAATTCTAACGCCCATGCGCCAGATAGGCGACGGGCAGGTGCAAAACAAGCAGGAGCTTGCGCTTTACCGCCATGCGCCCAAGTTCGCGCCCGCCGGGCAGAGCACGCAGATGATAGTGGGCGCGAGTCCGGAGAGCGATTTTCAGATACTCAAGCTCACGGAAGGGCTTTACGATAAATATTCGCTGAAACGGGTGTTTTTCTCGGCGTATGTGCCGGTGGTGGAGAGCACGCTTCTGCCCTCCACCC
>CAZUUR010000197.1:0-4093 GCA_964622815.1 uncultured Oscillospiraceae bacterium
CCAAGCGTCCACACCATTGAGTTGAGGCGCTTTGTCACCGGCTGTATCATGAAATGCGGTATGCATATAGCCATCATATCCTCAACCTCGTCTATCTTGACGTTGAAGGTGGCTATGGCGGCAGGCTCGTTCACCGCGGTGACCTGAGTGAACTGCGGGCTTGTTTCTATTCTCACAAGGCGCGAATCGAGCATGGCAACCTTTTCCCAGGAAGAATCGAATATATCAAGGCACTGCGGCAGCACGTTTTCCATTATGGTGAGATCTATTTCGGAAAACGGCTTATTTATATCGAAATAATCGGCTACGCCGCCAAATAACCTGCTAATTATCGCATAAGCCACCGATGCGGACATATCGAATATCATTGAGCCCGAAAGCGGCAGCGTGTCTACCACGGCTATGAGCGCGGGCAGCGGGATGGAGTTGTTGAACTCGCCAAAAAGCTGCTCCTCAACCGATACCACCGTCACCTCGCTAAGCGTGCGCAGTATGCCCGTAAGGCGGGTGGCCAGTACTGTGGCAAAATTATCGAATATAGTGTAGAGCGTGCGAATCTGATCCTTGGAAAACTTATTCGCCGTGCGGAAGTCGTAATTCTTAACGTCTCCCTCGCGTTCCTCGCTCATAAGCGTCTCATTTTCGCTTTCTGCGGAAGCGAGCGAATTGAGCAGCGCGTCTATTTCATTTTGCGACAGTACGTTGGACAAATACGCTCACCCCCCTTCAAATTAACGCTGCATTTATATAATACAATATATTGAGAAAAAAATCATCACTGCATTACAATTTCAGTAAAATACACCCTTAAAAACATATTCATGTATTTCTCCTCGCCGTATATAGCAAAAGCGTCGTTTAGCTTTTTGCATATCGCATTTGAGAGTATAGTTTGCGCGTCCGCACTTTTTATATCGTCCGCGGAGGCGTTCCTTAGCACGTCGTAGATATTATCGCGTATCACGGCGTTCATGGTTTTTAAATCCTCCGTTGCGTCATAACTGGTGGCAAGCGTGCAGGCTATTTTTATCAGCGTTGATGAGCCGGACACATTGGTTATGAACGCGTCGCCGGGAGCATAATAGTATTCAACGTATTTTTCCTCCTCCGGCTTTGCAAGGAAAAGAAAGTACGCGCCCGCGCCTATGCCTAATACGAGCACTATGGCGATGATTATTATAACGATTTTCTTATTCATTTTCTTATATCCTCTATCGTCAGTATTTTCTTTTTGAGCACAAACTGCACACGCCTGTTCTGCTGGCGCCCCTCCTCGGTTTCGTTGGTGGCAATAGGGTGATATTCGCCGTAGCCCATTATTGTGAAGTATTCAGGCGGTATATTGCCCTTCTGCGCCAAATATCGCACCACGTTCGCCGCGCGCTTCGTGCTCAAATCCCAGTTATCGGCATATAAATAATTGCGTATGGGACGGTTATCTGTATGCCCCTCCACGCTTATGGTGGCTATGCTGGACACGGCGTCAAAAAGCATGCCCTCAAGCTCATCGAGCATGGGCTTGGCCTCATCTATAATAATGGCCTCGCCCGAATCAAACAGCACGCCCGCCGTTACTCTGACATAAACGCTCTCAAGGTCGCGGTCGATAAAGAGCATGTCCTCAAGCCCGTTGGTTTTAACGTATACTACCAGCTTTTCATAAAGCTGAGAAAATTGCTGCTCTATCTGCTGATATTCCTGGCTGTTCATAAGCTCGGCAAGCTCCTCGCTCACCTGTGCGTTTGTGCTTTGACTCTCCGCCTCCGTGGCAAAGAGCGATGGTGACACAACGCTTGTGGCCATGGTGCCGCCTTCGCCTTCAGCATTGGTTACTTCCTGCGTTTTAGCACCTACAAAGGTATCCGCCGAAAACGCGCTGTTTGCCGGAGAAATATCGCTGAAATTGGGCGCGGAAAGCAAATCCAGCGCCGTAATCGACTTTGTGGGCGGCGAGCCTGTGAACGCGAGCACAATTTTTTCCCATTTGGATTCGTTCACGGTGCTCATGGCGTATAAAAGCACAAAGAAGGTCAGCAAAAGCGTGACCATATCGCCATAGGTATCCATCCAACTGTAACCGCCCTCCTCCGAGGGCGGGCGACGCTTTGCCAAGTGCTTACCCCCTTTTCACCGCGACTCGCGCATATTGCCCGCATAGCGCGGGTCTAGCCTTCTTCTTCAACCTTTTCGGGGCCTTTTAGCTTTTTATCAAGCTCCGCCGCCTGCGAATGCGATATGAACGAATCGAGCTTGCTCCTTATCGCGCGCGGATTTTCCCCGTCCTGTATGCTTAGAATGCCCTCAAGCATCATCTCGTTTATTGATTGCTCGTAGGCGCTTTCGGTTTTAAGTTTTTTGGAAAGCGGCGTAAAGAAAAGGTTTGCAAGAAGCACGCCGTAGAACGTGGTTATAAGCGCCACGGACATCGCAGGGCCGAGGCTTGAAGCATCGTCCATTTTCAAAAGCATCTGTATAAGGCCTATCAACGTACCCGCCATGCCAAACGACGGCGCATAAGCCGCGCCCTGCGAAAGCACGTTCGCGCAGCGGTCGTGACGATCGGAAATATAGTATATCTCGGTTTCCATAACGCTCTTTACAAGCTCGGAGTTTGAGCCGTCCACTATGAGCATAATGCCCTTTTTCAAGAACGGGCTTTCAATATCCTCAAGCATGTTTTCAAGCGCGAGTAAGCCGTCTCGTCTTGCAATGCTGGCAAGATCTATTATCTGCTGTATACATGCGTTCGCATCGAAATTTCGCTGCTTGAACGCCACTCTGACGCTGCCAAGCGTCTCCTTTATCTGCGACATGGGATAGGAGGCTATCAGTGCGCAAAACGTGCCGCCAACGGTTATAAATACGGATTGCGCGTCCCAGAAATCGCTTAGCGGGCCGCCAAGCAGTATGCCGATGATAACGCATGCCGCGCCGCCAACTATACCTATAATTGTTGATATTGCCAAAAACTACTCCCCCACTTCGTTATTGGATTGCAATGCGAAGGCTTATCCCCTGCCCGCCTGCCTTAGTCTCCCTCAGGCGTTTCGGGCTCGTGTTTCATCACTTTAAAATCGCGCATATTCATTATATCACGATATGTCTCGCGCCTAAAGGCTATAATTCGCTCAATTATTTCTTTTGGCGTGTCTAAAACGGGCAAGCGCCTGTCTCCCGATAAATACAGCACGGTATCCGGGGTTGATCTCATGCGCTCTATAAGATCGGGATTGATAAACATTTTCTCGCCCTGTAAAGACGTTATTTCAATCATTTTCTCGCGCCTCCTTTTTCACCGCTTACGGCTTTTTGTGTCCATGCCATTGATACGCCTGTGCCGAAGCCCCTTTTTTAGGAGCTTCGGCGCTAAGCAAGGCATGTTAATTTAAGCCCACCGCCCCAGCGGTTACGGCCATTATCTCTTTAGGTTCACAAGCTCCTCAAGCATTGTGTCGGTGGTGGTGATTATTCTTGAGTTAGCCTGGAAGCCGCGCTGCGTGACTATCATATTAACCATTTCCTCAGAAAGATCCACGTTGGACATTTCAAGGTTAGACGGCGTGAGCGAGCCTGCGTTGCCAACACCCGGCACACCATAGTTAGGATCGCCGCTGTTCGCAGATACAATATACATGTTATCGGCAGCTTTTTCAAGTCCCGAAGGGTTTGAGAAGGTGGAAATCGCCAAATATCCTATCACAACCTTGCTGCCCGCCTTCAAGGTGACCTCTGTGCCATCGTCCGCATTGGTTATAACGTCGTGATTGAGCTGACCTATCACGGCGCCCGCCGGATCTATTGATATATTGCTGTATTTCTCATTATCTATTTGCAGCGTGCTAAGATCGCCCTTGGCTACGCCGTTTGGCGCGGTCTCACCTACCAGACCAACTTGGCCGAATGCGTCGGCACGGTGTCCGCGGGCACGCTGACGTTCGACGATACGACTGCCGTGCCGGGCTGGCCCTACTACTACTGGATCCTCGCCACGAACAGCACGAGCGAAAGCACCGCCGCCTGGAGCGATCCGGCCGTCGGCTTCCGAACCCCCATCGGCAACGTGGGCGAGGGGACCTCCCTGGCCCTCGACGGC
>CAZUUR010000198.1:0-4019 GCA_964622815.1 uncultured Oscillospiraceae bacterium
GCACGTTACGCTTTCAGTGTCGCTCCACGCGCCAAACGATGAAATAAGAAATGAGCTTATGCCTGTTAATAACGCATATCCATTGGCTAAGCTATTGCCGGCGGCAAAAAAATATGCCGATGTGACGGGACGGCGCGTGGTGTTTGAGTATGCGCTTGTTAAGGGCAAAAATGCCTCTAAGGAAAACGCGTGTGAGCTAGCATCGCGATTAAAGGGGATAAACTGCCATGTTAACCTCATTCCGCTAAACTCCGTAAAGGAGCGCCGGCTAGACGGCGTTACCCGCGCCGAGGCGGAGGAGTTTAATAAGTGGCTTACTGAATATAAGGTGTCAGCAACGGTGCGCCGCGAAATGGGAGCCGATATAGACGGCGCGTGCGGTCAGCTGAGAAACAGAGTCGAAAAGGAGAGGGCAGCGCAATGATCTATGCCGCAAAAAGCATAACCGGCAAACGCGAACTCAATCAGGACTGCGTGTTCATACCAAGATCCGGTGAAATATCACTCGCTATGGTCGCCGATGGCATGGGCGGGCATAAGGCGGGAGAGGTGGCGAGCACTCTCGCGATTGAAACCGTGGCTCAAGAGCTTAAACGCGGCGGATCTGGCGGCGCGGTAGCGCTGGTTACAAACGCGATAAACCTTGCCAATACGCGTATTTACGATAAATCAAAATCTTCACCCGAATACGGCGGCATGGGCACAACGCTCGTTTTAGCATTGCTCTTTAGAACTAGGATAATTATTGCAAACGTAGGCGACAGCCGCATGTATTTTCTCGATAGCGAGAAATTTTCGCAGGTTACAAAGGATCATTCGTATGTGGCGGAGCTTGTTTCGGCGGGCTTTATAACCAAGCAGGAAGCACGCGTGCATCCCCGTCGAAATCTTATCACACGCGCGTTAGGCACAAGGCCATGCGAGCGTGTGGATATATATGAAAAGGACTGGGAGTATGGGGACACTTTGCTTCTATGCTCAGACGGCCTGTATTCAGGCGTTTCAGACGATGAGATAGAGCGCGTGTTAAAGGCTGAAAACGATTTGCAGGCTGCTTGCGAAACACTTGTAGATATGGCTCTCACCGGCGGCTCGACGGATAACGTGAGCATAGTTGTGGTGAAAAACGAGGAGGCGGCGTTATGATAGGAGAAATAGTCGCCGATAGATATAGGGTGGATAAGCTCATTGGCTCGGGCGGTATGGCCAATGTGTATAAGGCCTATGATGAAAAGGATAAGCGTGTTGTAGCGCTCAAGGTGCTAAAGGACGAGCACAAAACAGATCCGGATTTTCTGCGTAGGTTCGAGCGCGAGGCAAAGGCTGTGCTTTCATTGTCGCACCCGAATATAGTGCGTTCGTTTGACGTGGGCTTTGATGACGATCTGCCGTTTATAGTGCTTGAATATGTGCCGGGCAAGACGCTGAAAGATGTTATCAAGGAGCATGGCACGCTTCCGCCCAAAACTGCGGTAAACATCACCTGTCAGGTGCTTGAGGCGCTTTCGAGCGCGCATGAGATAGGCATAATCCATAGAGACGTAAAGCCGCAAAATGTGATAATAACGCCCGAGGGCGTAGCAAAGCTTGCTGATTTCGGCATCGCGCGAGACGCGGGCACTACAACGCGCACCTTTGCAGGCACAAACGTGATAGGCTCTGTGCATTATCTTTCGCCTGAGCAGGCGCGCGGCGACGATGTTACCGTGGAAAGCGATATATATTCCTGCGGCATAATGCTATATGAAATGCTCACGGGCAACGTGCCGTTTATGGGCGATAATCAGGTGACGATAGCGCTCAAGCATCTGCAGGAGGACGTAACGCCGCCCGTGCTGTTAAATCCCAAAATTCCTCGCGCCCTAAGCGACGTCGTGGTAAAGGCGTCCGCAAAGAAGCCTTCGCAGCGCTACGCAACCGCGCGGCAGATGCGCAACGACCTCCAGCGCTCGCTTAAAGAGCCCTTTGGCAAGTTCGCACGGCTCGACCGTGACGAGGACGAGGTGACAAAGCGTAAGCGCAGACGCAGCCTTGGTTTGGGCAATTTGATTTTAATGGTGCTTGTGGTAGTGGGCATGTTTATTGCCATGTTCTTTATAGGCCGTTCATTTCTTGAAGGAGAAACGACTACATCGTATGAATATATCGTGCCTCCGCTTACGGGACGGCTTGTTGAGGAGGCCTCGTCGCTTGCGAAAAAACGCGGATTTGTGCTAAAGGTATCAGGCTATGAGAGCAGCGATGAATATCCGGAAGGTCAAATAATAGATCAAAGCCCCATGTCCGGCATGAAGGGCAAGGAGGGCGACGTTTTAAACGTTATAGTAAGTAACGGCAATGATTATGAGGTGGTGCCAAACGTTGTTGGCATGGCGCTGAGCGATGCTGAAATGACGTTTGACGGTATAGATTTATATATTGGCGAGGTCAAGTATGATGCAACGAGTGAGCAGCCTCAGGGCCAAATAATCAAGCAGACGCCCGAGAGCGGCGTAAAGGCCTTTAAGGGCGATACGGTGGACGTGTGGATAAGCGGCTCTCCGAGCCAAAATATTGAAATGCCGCCTGTAACCAAGCTCCCGCTTGATGAAGCGATATTGCAGCTAAATAACATTGGTTTTAAAAATATATGGATAAGGCCGATAATGCCGGAGGAGGCGGCTGATGAGGAAACGGTAACCAAGCAAAGCCCAGCCGCGAGCATGAGCGTAAGCAAATCGTGTCTTGTTGAGCTTTGGATATGCCGTACCTTCCTTGGCAACTGCACCTGCGACATGGCCTTTAATGTGGATATAAAGGATACAGAAAAGCCCGTGAACGTAGTGGTCACGGCCACGCTTACACATGGCATAGAGGTGGTGCTCTTTGAGACTACGCTTCAGCCGGCGGCGCAGCAGTCAATATCCTTTACGGCGTATATGCTCGAAGCAGGAACTTATGAGTGTACGCTCTATGTGGGCGGTGAAAAGGTGAAAAGTATGAATTATGAATTTGCGCTGAGGTAAAACGATGCACGGACTCATTTTAAAGGGCATTGGCAGCTTTTACACCGTGCTTACCTCAGACGGCGGGAGATATGTATGCCGCGCGCGAGGAAAATTCCGCAAGGAAGGCGTTTCACCCGTTCCGGGGGATAATGTTGAGTTTGAGCTAAGCCCAGAGAAGGACAGCGACGGCTATTTAATGAAAATTGAGCCGCGTAAGAACCTGCTTATTCGTCCGGCCGTTGCCAATGTGGATAAGCTTATAATCGTTATAGCCGCCTCGCTGCCAAGGCCTGATCTGCTTTTGGTGGATAAATTGCTTCTTCAATGCGAGCAGATGAAAATAACTCCGGTTATATGCGTCAATAAATGCGATGAGAGCGATGACGCCGCGCAAATACTTGCGCAGTATGCGCCAAGTGGCTATAAAGCTATATGCGTTTCCGCTATGACGGGATATGGTCTTGACGAGCTTAGAACGGAGCTGGCGGGCTGTGTTTCGTGCTTTTCAGGGCAGTCAGCCGTGGGTAAATCGTCTATATTAAACGCGCTGCTGCCGGAGCTTGATTTGCTTACGGGCGGGCTTTCACGAAAGACCGACAGGGGCAGGCACACCACCCGTCATGCGGAGCTGTGGCCGGTTTTTGGCGGCGTAGTGGCGGACACGCCGGGCTTTAGCCTTTTTGAGCTGGACAGCATAGAACCGGAAAAGCTTGCGCTTTTATATCCTGAAATGCGCGCGCATTTGGGCGAGTGCAGATTTTCTCAGTGTTTGCACATTAAAGAACCCGATTGTGCTGTGAAGCCGCTGCTTTTGAGCGGAGAACTTTCAAATGAACGCCATGCGCGTTATACTTTGATAATGGAAGAATTAAAAGAAAAGAGGAAACATAAGTATGACTAAGGTTGCACCGTCCATATTGAGCGCTGATTATTCAAGACTGGGCGAGGCCGTAAAGCAGCTAAGCGTTTGGGGAGCGGATTATGTGCATTTTGACGTTATGGACGGCTCGTTCGTTCCTGCCATAACGTTTG
>CAZUUR010000199.1:0-241 GCA_964622815.1 uncultured Oscillospiraceae bacterium
GAAATTATAGAAAGAATGAATGCAGATGAATAGAATAGGCTTTGATATTGGCGGAACGAATATCGCGGCGGGGTTAGTTAATGAAAAATCTAAAATCATTAGGCGAATAAGCGAGCCGTTCAGGCTTGGCGTAACTTCGTTGGAGCTTGCAAAGACGGTGTACAGAATGTCGCTTGAGCTTACGGACGGCAGTGGCGATTTTAACGATATTGAGAGCGTGGGCATTGCTGTGCCGGGCAGC
>CAZUUR010000199.1:273-3939 GCA_964622815.1 uncultured Oscillospiraceae bacterium
ACAGGAAATGTGAAAAGGTGCTCAACGCATATAATTTAGGCTTGCAAAACGCACCCCTGCGCGCTGACGCACAAAGCATGTTTAGTCTGCCTGTTTATTTAGCTAATGATGCGAATGCGGCGGCGCTTGCGGAGCTGTGCGACGGGGCGTTTAAGGGTTGCCAGACGGCGCTTTTGATAACGCTTGGCACGGGAGTGGGCGGCGGGCTTATTTTAAACGGCAGAATGTTTAACGGCGGCCTTGGAAATGGAGTTGAAATAGGTCATTCCATTCTTGCCTACGGCAGTAAAATCATGTGTACTTGCGGCGCGGAAGGCTGCTTTGAAGCGCTTTGTGCGGCTACGGCGCTAAAGAAGGCGGGCATACGCTCTCTGGAGGAGAACAATAATAGCCTTATATACAAAAGAGCAGACGGCGACGTGAAAAGAGTAGATGCAAAGCTTGTTATTGATTGTGCAAAAGCGGGAGATAAAAAGGCATTGAAGCTTTTTGATAACTATGTTGACGCATTAAGCGCGGCTTTAGCGTCAATGGTGAATATATTTGATCCAGAGGTTATTGCGATAGGCGGCGGAATATGCAATGCTGGCGATTTTCTCTTTGAGCCGCTAAGAAGAAAGACCTGCGAAAAAGCATTTTACAGTGAAGGCATTGCGCGTATCGTTCCGGCCACCATGGGCAATGACGCCGGAATAGTGGGCGCTGCAAATCTGATGAAGAATACCCAGTAAAAAGTGGCCGCGTAATGCGGCCATTTAATTTTTACATTTTAAAACGGCGCTGCGCATTGCACGAAGCTCCTTTAATGCTTATAATAGAGTATATAAACGTCATTTTTCGCGTTTATATATAAGGGAGTTTTTCTGCTGATGAAAAAGCTGTTAATTATATTGTTATCATTATGCATTGCAATACCTGCTTCGGCTTGTGGCGAGCTGCCAACAGACGCTGATTTTCCTGCGTTTACGCCGAGCGATGTTGCTTCGCCTGAATTACGTCTGCCAGAACTGTCAAGCGTATCAAATGCAGCAATGGGCGATACGGTGGTTTATTGCACGTCAAAGGAGTTGACGGGCGACTTTGGGCGTGGAATGTGGAGCGATTTTTCAGGCGATATGCTTGTACAAGCGCTTATTGACGATGCGTCAATCTTTACCTTGGATAGAAACGGCGAATACATTTTAAATAGCGCCGTATGCAGCTCTCTTGATATAAAAGGAAACAAAAATGGAACAAAAACATATACGATCAATATTGCCCAGGATTTGACATATAATAACGGCGCAGAGATAACGGCAAAGGACTATGTGCTGCCGCTTTTATATTTTTCTGAAAGTCAATCGGAGGAATTTGGCGTTCACATTATCGGCCACGATGAATACAAGGCGGGACAGACACACTATTTATCAGGAATAAGACTTATTGATAGATACACCTATTCAGTAACCCTGTCCGAGTCCAACTCAACATATTACGATGTGCTTTGCGTAAATTCTTATCCAATGAATATCACCGCATGGTTTGGTGAAGGCTCAGAGGTTATGGATCAAGGCCACGGCGCATTTATTCAGGGCGATCTCGCGTATGCAACTATAGAAGACTCGCTCAATAATGCGCGCTCGCATGCCAGCAGTAGGGTTTCTTGCGGCCCATATACGCTGGTAGATTATAATGATGCGAAAAAAATAGCGACCTTAGAATTAAATCCATATTACAAAGGCAACAGCGAGGGCGTTAAGCCGAGCATAAAAAGGCTTGTTATCTGCAACAGCGAGGATAATCATATTGAAATGCTGTTAAGGGGCGATGTTAGCGTTATTGATGCGCTTAAAGACCCTGAAAATATTTCGCTGATGATGACAATATCGCCAGATTATAATATTGCGTACAGCTTTTTTGAACGCAATGGCTTTGGCAAGCTCATATTTCAATGCGACATTGGCGCTGCCAGCTTTAGTGAAGCGAGAAAAGCTTTTGCGCATCTTGTAAATAGGCGGCAAATTATTGACGAATACCTTAAAGGCGCTGGCAGTATTGTTAACGGCCCGTATTCAACGGCCATGTGGCAATATAAGGCGTCAAATATAGAGCTTTGCCAATACGAATACTCGTACGATAAAGGCGTTGAGCTGCTTGAAGCTGGAGGCTGGACGCTTAATTCATTGGGAAACGATTATTCTCAGGGCGATGGCGTGAGATATAAAGCTGTGCCGGAAGCGGGAAGCTTTTTAGATGCGAAAACGTTAAGCGACGGGACTGTTGTTATTCCGCTTAAATTCACCATTGCTTTGCCTGAGGGCAGCGATGCCAGTCTTGCAATAAAACGAATTATAAGCGATGATGAGAATATTCTCAAAGCCGGTTTTCAAATTGAATTTGAAGAGATGCCTTTCAGCGATGAAATGATGTACCTTTTCAGAAATGCTCAA
Source organism: uncultured Oscillospiraceae bacterium (assembly GCA_964622815.1). Taxonomy (GTDB): domain Bacteria; phylum Bacillota; class Clostridia; order Christensenellales; family CAG-138; genus CAZUUR01. The sequence continues at coordinate 2,703 of CAZUUR010000199.1, forward strand.
GAGGATACTAAGTATTCGTCTGCAAAATATAATGTGTTTAGTTCGGGAATGGACTTTAAAACAGAATATGATATGTCGGATTCTTTTGTTACCGATTTAGGAATGCAAAGTTTAGGCTATAATCCGTCGAGGATAATTGATGAAAAGCTCGAAAAATATTCGCAGTCGATGATAAAACGAGATGATAGAGAGAGCTTTCTTGAGGATTGGTGCGAGTTTGTTAAAGAATATAACGATAAGCTGCCAGAATTGCCGCTGTATATGAACTCTTATATGAGCGCTTACAGTAATAGATTGGAAGGGTATAGCGAAACGGCGTTTTGGGGATTTGAAAAGGCGATTATTTATGCCAAGATCAAAAACTGACGATAGAAGGAATAAAATGAAAAGGCTCACGATTTACATAATTGCATTATTGATTTTTCTCACATTTGCGGGCTGCTCAGTGTTGCCGACGTCGATGCAACCGGTTGTTGTACCTACCGCAGCCGCCCCGGTCACAGTAACGGAAGCTACGCCTTCTCCGTCAGATGATAATAAGCCAGATTCTGGCACGTTGGTTTATGGCTGCACAGTGCCGCCTACAGGTGATTTTTGCAAAGCAACGGAACTTGCTAATTCTACTGATGCGCTTATTGGCGCACTTATTGACGATGCAAACATTATCGCTATAAATAAAAATGGCAACTACGTTGTTAATAAAGGCGTATGCGAAAGCTTCAACGAGGCAGAAAATCAAGATGGTAGCAAGACATTTTCAATTAAGCTGCGCTCCGGACTAAAGTATAGCGATGGGACGACTGTTGAGGCGAAGGATTTTCTGGTGCCGCTGCTCGTGTATGGGGCAAGCTATGCAACACAGCTAGGTGCTGCTCGCATGGGTGCGGCGATTATAGGGAGCGACAGTTATTATGATTTGTCTGCGCCTGCTTTTTCGGGCGTGAGGTTGATTGACAGTGCGATTTTTGAAATAACGATCAAAGCGGACAGGCTGCCGTATTTTTACGATATTCTTTATGCAAACACATATCCTATGAACGTATCATTTTGGCTTGGACAGGACGCCGATGTTAAGGATGATGGCGCGGGCGCATATCTTGTTGGGCTTAATGGGGTCGATGATATACGAGCAAAGCTTGAGGCGGCAAGATGGCAGGTGGAGAACAGAATATCCTGCGGGCCGTATACGCTTAAAAGCTTTGACAGCAGCACATATACGGCTGTGCTAGTTAAAAAT
>CAZUUR010000200.1:0-3920 GCA_964622815.1 uncultured Oscillospiraceae bacterium
TTCAGAGGGAGACAGGCTAAGCACGGCGACATAGGTCTCGACGTGATGGATACTTTCTATGAGATGGTCAAGGACAATGCTGCGATGGACCGTCCTGCTAAGCAGGAGGGGCGCAATATGTTCATGATATTAGCACCGAAAAACTAAGAGGAGGATTACCCCAATGCCAAAGATTAAGACCCACAGGGGTGCTGCCAAAAGATTCAGCCTTACCAAGAGCGGTAGGATCAAGAGAGGCAAGGCATATAAGAGCCATATCTTGACCAAGAAGACCACTAAGAGATTGCGCGGCCTGCGCCAGACCGGCTACATAGCCGACTGCGAAGCGAAGAAAATACGCGAGCTTATCCCGTATAAGTAAGGAGGAACACAAATATGGCAAGGATCAAAAGGGCGGTAAACGCCGTTAAAAAGCGTCGTAAGATTTTTAAGCTCGCAAAGGGCTACTATGGCGCAAAGAGTAAGCAGTATCGCGCGGCGACCGAGCAGGTCATGAAGTCCATGGCCTATGCGTTTGTTGGCCGCAAGAATAAAAAGCGTGAGTATCGCAGGCTTTGGATAGCTCGTATCAATGCGGGTGCCAGGATTTGCGGCACTAGCTACAGCCGCATGATAAACGGCCTCAAAATAGCGGGCGTAGACGTAAACCGCAAGGTTTTGGCCGATCTCGCCGTCACCGATATTAAGGCCTTCCGTGAGCTGGCCGAAATAGCCGTTAAGGCAAGAGCGTAAGCTGCTGTAAGAAAAAAACGGCGCGACTTATATTTAGTCGAGCCGTTTTTTATAAGCGGCAGCACTCAAGAAAGGAAATAGCATGCTTATTGAAAGCACCCGTAACGAGACGGTTAAGCGCGTGAGGGCGCTTGCCGCGCGCAAGGGCAGGGTGGAGCAGGGGCTTCATTTTATTGAGGGCGAAAAGCTAGTGCGCGAGGCCGTGATAAGCGGCGCGGAGCTTGTGGAGGCGTTCATAGAGGAAGGCCACGAGCTTATGAGCGCGGTTTTGCTTGGCAGCGGCGCTACGGTATACACGGTGAAGCGTCAGGTAATGGAGAGCATGACTAAGACGGACACGCCCCAGTGGGTGTGTGCCACGGTTAAAACCGTTGAGCCGGTAACGCCGGAGTATTATCCCGCCGGCCTTATCGTCGCGCTCGACGCGGTGCAGGACCCGGGCAATCTTGGCACCATAATTAGAACCGCCGACGCTATGGGCGCGGCGGGCGTTTTCCTTGGCGAGGGCTGCGCAGATCCGTTTGCGCCAAAGCCTCTAAGGAGCGCTATGGGCTCAGTTTATCATATCCCGATATGGCGCGGCATGCTCGTGCGTGAGCTTTTAAATATGAAAGAGCAGGGCTTCACCGCCGTCTGCGGTCATTTAAAGGGCACTGGCGAATTGCCCGCGCCAAGCGAAAGATGCCTGCTTGTTATAGGCAGCGAGGGCAGCGGCGTTTCAGACGCTGTCGCCGCTGAGTGCGTAAAATATAAGCTTCCCATGTATGGCTTCGCGGAGTCGCTAAACGCCTCCGTTGCCGCCGGAATACTCATATATGAGCTTGCAAGAAGGCTGCACGAATAGCTTTTGTGGGGGGGCGGCTTTGGCGTCGCGTTGGCAAACGCCCACGGCGCGGAGGCTGTCCATGGCAAGTAGCCTCTCTTATTTAGGTTACATCAACCCAAAATGCCCGGCTATCACTGTGAACGTTTCCTCAATACCCAAGCTCCCGTCTCGCAAAAACGTAAAAAAGCCGCTGCTTGCGTATTCCTCGTAATGCTCCTCGCTGTTAACCTTGGCAATGCACGCCTTATAATTGCTAAGGGCCTTATCGGGGTCGCTCGCGGCCTGTATTTGCTTTAAAATGAATTTCTTATCCTCGTCATCTCGGTTGAAAAACTGTTCTACGGACATGCTCTTAGGGCTAAGCATCACTGCTACATGCTCATAATCTGAAAGTTCCTTCAATATTTTAAGCGAAATATTCGTATCCACAAAAATTTTCTTTCCATTTGCCGCAAGCTCAATTAGCTTTATAAGCTCAAGCTCTGCCGCCTCCTTAGAGCAGCCCTGTATCCATGCGTTATATTGTTCGGGAGTTCTTGAGATAAATTCCTGCCAGTCCTTCATAGTATCGAAATAGCTAAGGTTTGGCTGATGCTCCACATCTATCGTATGCATGAGCACGTCGTGATAATTTTCGCCGCATAAAACGCCGTTAAAGCGCTCCGCGAGCAGCCTTATCATGGTGGATTTACCTGCGTAAGCCGTGCCGGTTATATAATAAACGTTGCTCAAAACGCGCTTTAGCAAATTGGCTTCTATTCCTATTTTCATAGCCTATTTCATCCATTCTGGCGCTATGCCCACGTTTCGTAAAAGCCTGTATAGCACCGGTACGGGCATGCCTATAACGGTAAAATAGCAGCCGTCGATTTTTTCCACCAAAATAGCGCCCGGCCCTTGTATGCCGTAAGCGCCTGCCTTGTCGAGCGGCTCGCCCGTATTGATATAATGCTCAAGCTCCGCGTCTGAAAGCCTTGCAAAGGTCACGCGCGTTTCATCGCAATATAGCTGCTCGGATTCCTTGGTGAGCACCGCAAGCCCTGTGTAAACAGTGTGCGTGCGCCCATTGAGGGTGGAAAGTATCCTAAAAGCGTCCTGTTTGTCCTTAGGCTTGCCTATTATCTGCCCGTCTATGAGCACAACGGTGTCAGAACCCACTACGCATGCGTCAGGACGCTTTTTAAATACCGCTTCCGCCTTGCGCTTTGCTAGAGCTGTGACGAATTTTTTTGGGTCTGCTTCAACAATATTTTCATCTGCATCGCTCACCATAACGGTGAAATCAAGCCCTATCAGCTTAAACATTTCCCTGCGCCTTGGCGAGGACGAAGCTAAAATCAAATCCATTTCATCACCTCCATTTGGTGATGATAGCATATAAGCGCTTTAAAAACAATAATCATAATGCATGGTTACACGCATGAACACAAGGACCAGCGCAAATGTGCGCTTAAAGCAAAAAAAGCAGCCGTCGCGCCTTATTTGTGCGATGCAAGAAAGCCCCGTTGCGTTTGGCGTAAGCGCAGGGCTTATAGTATTGGGCTTTGCGGCGGGCACGGCGGTTAGCCAAGGTCTAAGCGGAGGCGCTTTGGCAGCATCGTTTTTCTCTGAGCTTGAGGTGAACGTGTGGGCGGGCTTTGCAAGGAGCGCGCTGTATAATGCTTCGCTTGCGGCTATGGTGCTGCTTATGCGCGTAAATATGGTGTTCGTGCCCGTTTCATTCCTCACTTTTGCCATAAAGGGCGCGGCGCTTGGCTTCGCCTTTGACGCGGTGCGCGCCTCTCCGGGCGGGCTTTTTATGTCGTTTTTTGCGGTGCTCATGCCAAGCCTTCCCGCTTTCACCGCGCTATCGCTGCTGCTTGCGGGCGCAATGAAGCGCGGCGAAAAAGAAGTTTTTCTGCGCGACTTCGCGCTGTTTTTTCTTGGCATACTATCAGAAGGGCTGCTTTCACAGGCGATAGCGCTTTTTATTGACGCGGCGGCTTAAGTGGATATAATATATGTAAGCAGGAGGGATTAAAATGAAAAAACGTGCGATACTCATAGTGCTCGACAGCGCGGGCATAGGCGCGCTGCCGGACGCCGCCGAATTTACAGACGCGGGCGCGAACACAATATGCAATATATATAAAAATAGAGGCCGCTTAGAGCTTCCCAATATGTATTCTCTTGGCCTTTCACGGCTTGGCGACCTGCCGGAATACAAGGGTGCGCTAAAGGGCAGCTTTGGCAAGGCCAAGGAGCTTACAAAGGCTAAGGATACCACCTGCGGCCATTGGGAAATGTGCGGCATAGTTATGGAGCCGCCCTTTAGAACCTATCCAAATGGCTTTCCAAAGCGCATAATAGATGAATTTGAAAA
>CAZUUR010000201.1:0-3898 GCA_964622815.1 uncultured Oscillospiraceae bacterium
AGATATTCACCGCGTCTTGCGGCGATTTAGCAAGCGAAACCGCTCTCAATTCCCAGCTTCTCTAGCTCTTGCACGCGAAACCATTGCAAAAATGATTATAAACGAAGCGTTCCTGTAAAGGGGCGCTTCGCTTGGTTTTGGAGCACGGCTGGGCAAGCTGACAACGCCGCGCTTGAAATAAGCACTGTACTAAATATGAGCAGCGAAACTCGCTGTCAACCTTTACTCGGACGGTCAAGGGGGGCGTTCAAGCCCTCAAGTATAAACGCAAATTAACATTGCCGCTTTTAAATTAACATTCTCGCTCTATACAATTTCACATTTTTAGATTATTATAAACGTGGTATAGTGCAGCAGAGGCGAACCCATGCGGTTTTAATTTGCGATTTGCACGCGTTCGCTTGCAACTGCGCACAAATCGCGAATTAAAACTCTCCGACCTATTCGGCCTGATTTTTAGGTCGATGCAAGGCGGAGGAGGGAGGAATACCGGGAGTATTCCGACTGACGACAACACAGCATCGGCCAAAAATCAGGCCGAATAGGCGCATGTGTTCGCCTCTGCTGTGCTATACTTCGTAATGGTATTTTGGGGGGAGGAAGCTCATGGCAAATTCACAGGCGCGGCGGCTGTTTTTCGTCGTGAACCCCATTGCGGGAAGCGGCCGTGCTCAAGCGTGCTTTATGGCGCTAAAAAGGCTGCTAGAAGCTGCCGACGCGGACTTTGACTTCAGCTTGACTACAAGGCCCGGAGAGGGCGGCACGCTTACGAAAAGCGCGCTTGAGCGCGGCGAGAGCGCCATTATTGCCGTCGGAGGAGACGGCACGGTGCGCGAGTGCGCGAGCGCTTATATGGATTACTGCGAGCAAAATTCGCTTATGGGCGATGCAAGGCCGCTTTTCGGCCTGTTTCCAGTGGGCACGGGCAATGATTTCGCACGGCCGCTGGGCATTTCAGGCGATGCGGACGCCATTATGGAGCGGCTTATGTATGACTCGCCGCGCGATATTGATATGGGCGTGTGCATAAGCTCAGACGTAGCGTCACAGCCTTGCAGCGCGTCTACCTTAGCGCTGGCGGCTAGGCCGCGTCCTGCGGGAGATGAAAGCCTTTTGGCTGCAAGCGGCGAAGCTGCACCCGCACTCCCATTTGTGAATTTCTCGGGCTTTGGCTTTGATGTGGACGTGGTGAAGTACACGGAAAAGCACAAGAAACACTTCAACGGGCTTTTGCCGTATATGCTGGGCGTGTTTGAGGCGATGCTGCATCTAAAGCCGCTAACGCTCACCGTGAGCTATAACGGCCAAGCGCCGCAAACGCTAAGCGCGCTGCTCGTGAGCGTGTGCAACGGCACGCATTTCGGCGGCGGCATGAACGCCGCGCCAAAAGGCGACCCAGCGGACGGCGTTTTTGATGTGTGCATACTTAAAAGCATCAATTTGGCGCAGTTTGTGTGGCTTTTACCTCGCTATGTCAAGGGCGGGCATTTATCCTCGCCTCATATATGCTATTTTAAGGCCGACGCTGTGCATGTGGAGTGCGATAAGCGCTCGGAGCTGAATTTTGACGGCGAGCTTACTGGCAGCATAGGCGAGGGCAAGGCCGCCGATTACTTGATAAAGAAAGGCGCGCTCCGGCTTATTCCGGGCGATATGCGGGAATAGAATTGATGGCGAGGAAACGCAGGGTAAAATACGTTTCTAAAAATAAGGGCTATACAGTGCGCAGGCTCGCTGTGCTTTTGGGTGCGCTGATAATTATCGCGGGCGCGGGAGTTGGCGTGCTGCTTCTCATAAAGGGCGGGGCGGACGCTGCAAAGCCGCGGCTGATGCCGTTTAAGGCGGGCACGCCTTACGCGTATACATCGGGTTCGGTATATTATCTCGACGGCGAGGATATGGTCTACGATAAACTTGATTCTGACGATGCGGACACGCGCATACCGCTGGGCACGAACGAGGCGAATATTTCTGCTACGGACGGCATGACAATAGTTTACAACTCCGCCAGCGCGCATGTGGTGGGCGAGCTATATCCCGTGGAGTTCGCGGGCACGGTGCTCAGCGCAAACTGCGGCCACACCTATTTCGGGGTTTTGAGCCGCGACGAAGCGGGAGCTGCAAAGCTTGGAGTATATGATAAAACCGGCGCGCAGGTCGATATGCACGCGGAGAGCGATGCAATGATTGCGGACTTTGGTTTTCGCGGCGAGGCGGCGAGCGAGCAGCTATGGCTTTTAACCGTGGATACACGGGCGGCAGAGCCTGTGAGCTATATAACGAGCTTTTCGTATTCGGGCGCTGCGCCGAGCACGACGGGCATGACAATGGTGATAGATCAGCTTGTTGAGGACGTGATGTTTTCCGCAAACGGCATGTATGTAATTGGCACGAGCGATATTTCTCGCTACGACCTTGCGAGCAATCAGCGCTCGTATCATATTTTAACATACGGATACAAGGTGGTATCCTCATGCGTGACCGGCGATGCGGCGATATTTTTGATGCTGTCGCGCGAGAGCGCCGCGAGCGTGACGGAAAAGGGCATGCTTTCTAAGGACGCCTTGGGCACGAAAATAGCCGTTAAGCTCATAAGCGCCCCGCAGGGCGAGGGAACGGGTGCGCAGACAAGCGTGACCGTGCAGCTAAAGGAGGATACGGTGGCGGTGTACGCCGTAAAAGGCGGCATGCTTGCCGTTTGCAAAAACGAGCTTAGAATATATTCGGCCGGCGGAGAATTATCACGCACGATAAATACGGGCATTGGCGAGATTACGGGCGCTTCGCGCGTGAGCGACACCAAATTCATGCTCGAGGCGGAAGGAAAAACGTATCTGGTGGATATAACGAAAAAGAAATAAGGGAGAATTGAGCTTGAACCTTCTTGATATTGCAATATTGGCGATATTTGCCCTGTTCCTGCTCGCGGGCTGGTATAGGGGCTTTGTGGCGACGCTTATAGACATAGGCGCGTTTATTGCGTCATGGGGCGTGGGCATGCTGCTGCGCCCGCTGTTTGCAAGAGCGGTGGCAGGCAATGAGAAGCTATATAACATGATGCTCTATTACACAGAGGGCAATGAATACATAGCCGATTTCGATCTGGCGCGCACGCCTATAGCAACGCTCGACAAGCAGCAGATAGCCGCAATAGTGTCAGACAGCGAGCTGCCGTTTCCAATGGGCAAGGCGATAAACGCGAATATAGCTAACGAGGTGTTTCCCGCAAGCGAGGTGAGCACGCTTGGAGATTATTACAATCAAACCATAGTGGCGGTGTTCATAAACATAATTGTGTTCATCTTGGCGTTTATAGTTATAAGGGCAGTAATCTCGTTTATTGCAAATGGCGTTGATTATGCGTGGACATTTCCGCAGCTAAGACGGCTTGACAGACCCGTAGGTGCGATGTGCGGAGCTATCCGCGGCGCTTTGGCGCTGTTTTTGATATTTATGCTGCTGCCCATTGCGCTTACGGTGCTGGGCAAGTTTGAAGTCGTGACGAACCTTATTGATTCAAGTACGTTCGCAAGGCTTTTTTACCGCTCGAACTTTTTACTCTCCGTTATACCCGGCACAATTTAATTATAGGAATTTACGATTATGAGTCAAAACAAGAATCCCAATATCAACAAAGCCGGCGGCGCTGCCGAGCAAGGCGGCAAAAATAATTCAAAAAAATGGAGCATAGTTAAAAAGGTGGCGGTTGTGCTGCTTTCATTTGGCGTGCTCGTTGGCGTGGCGCTGCTCGACCCCGACATCGCGCAGGCGGGGGACGTTTTAAGAAGCGCGAACCCGCTGTTTATCGCGCTCGCGGTGTGCTCCATGCTGCTTAGCTATTTAAGCAATAATACAACCTTTATGCTCACCTGCAAGATGATGGGCGTGCCGCAGACAT
>CAZUUR010000202.1:0-3884 GCA_964622815.1 uncultured Oscillospiraceae bacterium
TAAGGTAGTTCAAGCGTGGCTTGAGCAGTCTTGTAAGCCAAACCCGCCCTGCAAATGCTTGAACCATTGCTCTTATCGCAAAACAAAATACTATTTGTGTTTTACCCTGACTATGATATACTCTATATAGAGTAAAAATGCGAGGTGCTACATGTTTTTCTTTCCGCCGGGCGACAGCCGAAATAAAATGTTGGTACTATATTTTTTAAACGCATTAAAACTAAAGCTCACGAAAGACCAAATAAGTGAGTTCGCATTGGAAAGCGATGTTATACCATATTTTGAGCTGCAAAAGACGATATATGAATTAGAAGAATCAGGATATATAGCTGCTTTTCCAATGCCGTACGGTCAAACCTACTGTATAACGGCAAGCGGTTATAAAGCGCTTGAGTATTTTTCAGACCGGATACCGCAGTCGCAACGCAATAATTTGGATATGCATGCTGAGGAGAAAAGGGAAAAGCTAAGGAAAATGACACAGTTTAAAGCGAACATTGATAAAGCTCATAACGATACATACAGCGTCGAAATGAGCGTATTTGAGGGAGAGGATACGATGCTTAAGGTATCGGTGCTGCTTCCGGATCTGCAAACGGCGAGAAAAGCGGTTCAAAATTGGGAAAACAGCTCGCAAACCGTCTATAAGACAATCATTGAAAATCTGTTGCAATAAGCCCCGGTAATTTATCATAAATGAGCCTATATGCCAGATATATAGGCTTTTTACTTTAGGGCATAGAATAGTTTTAATACCCTTTGCCGTTTGGCCGCACATGTATTATACTAATAATTCGGTAAATCATTTTGGAGGAATGCAATGTCAAAGGAATATTCGGTAAGCGATATAAAAGTCATGGAAGGGCTTGAGGCTGTCCGTATGCGTCCGGGCATGTATATAGGCAGCACCGGCACGAGAGGCCTTCATCACATGCTATGGGAAATAGTTGATAACGCAGTTGACGAGGCGGCCAACGGTTTTGCCGACAAGGTGAGCGTTACAATAAATAGTGATAATTCGGTGGTCGTTGAGGATAATGGCCGCGGCATTCCGGTTGGGATACATGAAAAATATGGCGTCAGCGGCGTAGAACTGGTTTATACGCAGCTTCATGCGGGCGGTAAATTCGATAATGATTCTTATGGCTATTCGGGCGGCCTACACGGCGTTGGCGCATCTGTAGTGAATGCGCTTTCGGAATACCTAGAGGTGGAGGTCTGCACTGAAGGGAAGATGTATCAGCAGACATTCAGAAGCTATAAGGATTCAACTGGGAAGCAGCATTCGGGAGAGCCCACCGCGCCGTTAACAGAGGCCGGCCGCACACGCAGACAGGGTACGCGCGTAAAATATATGCCCGATAAACTTGTATTTGAAACGGTTGAGCTAAACTACGAAACGGTGTGTAAACGCTTGCGCGAACTTGCATACTTAAATCGCGGAGTGGCATTTACGCTGGAGGATAAGCGCAAAAAAGAGCACGAGTTGCGAGAATATAAATTTGACGGCGGCCTTGTTGACTTTGTGGCTTATATGAACGAGGATAAAACCGCTGTTTATGACGCTCCTGTTTATATTAGAGGCGAGCGCGACGGAATATTAGTTGAAATAGCCTTTCAGCATAATGATGGCTATAATGAAACGCTTCTTTCTTATGTCAACAACATTCCAACTACAGAGGGCGGAACGCATGAAGTTGGTTTCAGAGCGGCATTTACAAAAGTGCTCAATGATTATTGCCGCAAGCACGGCATTTTAAAGGATAAAGATCCATCGTTAGCCGGTGAGGATTTCCGCGAAGGTTTGACTGCCGTAATCGCATTAAAAATGCACTCAATTCAATTTGAAGGGCAGACAAAAACGCGGCTTGGCAATACTGAGGCGCGTCCAGCGGTTGAATATGTGGTGATTGATAAGCTTGTCCCCTTTCTTGAGGATCTTAAAAATGCGTCCTGCGTGAATTTGATAGCTGAGAAAGCGTTAAAGGCCGCACGAGTGCGCGAGACGGCAAGAAAAGCCAAGAATATGGCACGGGAAAAGAGCAAGCTGGAGAACGCTCCGCTCGTCGGCAAGCTTTCAAGCTGCACAGGCCGCGACGCTTCGATAAACGAGCTGTTCATTGTTGAGGGAGACAGCGCGGGAGGCAGCGCCAAGGGTGGACGCGACAGACGCTTTCAAGCGATATTGCCGCTTAGGGGCAAGCCGCTCAATGTTGAAAAAAAGCAGATTGATCAGGTGCTTCAAAACGAGGAGTTCCGATCAATAATAACTGCCATAGGAACGGATATAGGAGAGGATTTCTCTCTGCAAAACTTAAAATATAATAGAATAATAATCCTCTCTGATGCGGATCAGGACGGCGCGCACATTCGCGCGATACTTTTGACCTTCTTTTATCGGTATATGAAGGAGCTAATTACCGATGGGCATGTGTTTATAGGGCTGCCGCCGCTGTACAAAATACAAAAGGGCGAAAAGGTGCAATATGCTTACTCTGATCAAGAGCTGGCCACTTATACAAAAGGGCTGACAAATTATGTTGTTCAGCGTTATAAAGGCTTGGGCGAGATGGATCCGGAGCAGCTATGGGAGACTACTATGAACCCGGAGCATCGCATGCTCGTTAAGGTGACAATAGAAGATACGGCTGATGTGGAGCACCTTGTAACCATTCTTATGGGCGATAAGGTGGGCCCGAGAAAAGAATATATAAGCGAATTTGCTGATTTTAATAAAAAAGATACCTTTGAGGCGCAGGCCAAGGTTGACGGAAGCTATAAGGAAGGAGCTGTGCGCTGATGGCTAAAAAAAGAAAAAACGAGGAGCGGCCGCCTATAAAGTTTGGCGAAAAGGTTATACCACGCGCAATGGACGAGGTTATGCATACGTCAATGCTGCCTTATGCCGAGCATGTCATACTGGAACGTGCGCTTCCACGCGTGGAGGACGGGCTTAAACCCGTTCAGAGACGAATTCTTTACACTATGCTTACGCTTGGGTTAATGCCAGATAAGCCGCATAAGAAGAGCGCGAGGATAGTTGGCGAATGCTTGGGCAAGTATCACCCGCATGGCGATCAGGCCGTGTATGACGCTATGGTTAGAATGGCGCAGGGTTTTAATATGCGTATTCCGCTCGTTGGCGGACATGGCAACTTCGGCAGTATTGACGGCGACCCCGCCGCCGCGATCAGATATACCGAAGCGCGCATGACTGAGCCGGCGCTTGTTTTGCTGCGCGATCTTGATAAAGAAACGGTTGATTTTAGGCTTAATTTCGATGATACCACAAAGGAACCCGATCTTATGCCTGCGCGCTTCCCAAATTTGCTTGTAAACGGCGCGAGCGGTATAGCTGTTGGCTTGGCGACAAATATTCCCCCGCACAATCCCACAGAGGCTATAAATGCGGTAATAAAGCTGCTCGACGCGCCCGATACAACGCTCGACGAGCTTATGAAAATAATACCCTGTCCGGATTTTCCAACGGGCGGCTATATAATTGATTCGCCGGAGATAAGGCTGGCATACGAAACTGGGCGCGGCAAGATAACGATGCGCGCAAAGACCGCAATAGAGCAGATGAAAAATGGCAGGCAGCTTATTGTCATAGATGAAGTGCCGTATCAGGTTAATAAGGCCAAAATGCTTGAGGACATATTAAAAGTGACGCAGAGCAAAAAAGCTTTATTCTTCGGTGTAACGGCAATACGCGACGAATCGGACAGATTCGGCCTTCGCGCGGTAATAGAGCTTAAAAAGGACGCCGACGCCGAAAAAACGCTGCAATACCTATTTAAATATTCCGATTTGCAGATGACCTTTGGCGTGAACATGGTTGCCATAGCCGATGGCAAGCCTCAGCAGATGGGGCTCAAGGCGAT
>CAZUUR010000203.1:0-3879 GCA_964622815.1 uncultured Oscillospiraceae bacterium
AAAGAGTAAAGTTGTAGCAGCGTATAAGTCATCGACCTTTATCAAGTCAATCTCATCGATAAATGACAGCAGCCTGCTTTACAATTTTTATATCACCACCGACAACGATGATGAACTGACCACTCCGGCTCTGAAACAACTGAAAGTAAAGGTGAAAAGTCTGTACAGTTTTGACGACCGGGTAAAAGAAGTAGATGCATTGAAAGTACAGCACCAGAACGACAAAGATCTGATATGGCTTGTTCCCGACAACAACTCATTCACGGAACTGAACAAACTGATTGATGAAGTGGAACGGATAGGGTATCTGGAGCAGCATTACAACAATCCGAATTCGGAAGAAGGAAAAATCATGATCAGCTTCTCCACATCCAAAACGGAGAAACAAACCAGGATTGCAGCAATCGTTGAAGAGTCGCTGATGAATGCAACAGCCGTTTACCTTTACAACACATTTCAGCTGGATGCCGGAAACTGGCAAGGCACATTGCAGTTACAGCAAAGACAGATTATACAGAATGTGTTCAGCAGACGACTGACGGCTCAGTTAACCGATGCAGTGGCGCTAAGCGTAGTGAAAGAAATCAATAACAATAAACTGCAGAATTATTTCAACGGACCTGATTTTCAGTTCTTCGATGCTCATGGCAATTTTATAGGTAATAATCTGAAAGTAGTGGAGGAAGTTATTTATAAAATACGGCATACTTTTGTGGATGGTGCAACCCTGGAAAAGGATCTGGAGCAACCGCCCACCGGATACACCTTCGGCACGGTGAGTGGCACCATTGCTGCCTTGCTGCGTTCCAGTAAAGTCATTGCCAAGTACAACGGAAACGACATCTTCTCGTGGAAGGACAGCGGAGTACAAACCTTATTCAATGCTGCAAAGGAATTTCGGAAAGCCTCCTTCAAGCAAATTTCAAAGATATTATCCATTCTGCAAAAAGAGGAATTGGTGAAGTGCCTGCTGAATGACATTGAGGTGGAGCAATATATTAAACGGAAGATTGACTACAATACCAACGATTTTGAGTTGATGAATGCGGTGCGTGACCTGACTAAGTTCTTCACCGATAAAGTGACTACACTCAAGAGTGTCGAAAAGGACTTCGATAAGTTATTCCCTGATGTGGAAGCCAAAAGAGAATTCCTCCTTGACTTTACGGGAGCTATTAGCGAGGCCAATTACATCGATCGCGCAGTAGAGTTTCTCAACTCGAAAACCATATTTGTTGCGAACATTAAAGCCATAGAGAAAGTCGAAAAATTTATCCGGAACAATCTTCCCAAAGTGAAGGAATGGAAGGCATTTGTAATCGGTGTATCCGATGAACTGGACAAAGCTGCACAGACCAATACTGCAATTGATGGGCTGAAAACCGAATTTAATGACCTGTACTCCCAAAACTTAGTCGAAAATTTCGCAGGATTACAAGACAAAACACAAAAAATCAAAGATCAGTATCATACGCTGTTTTCAGAACAGGTACTTATCCTTTCCGGTAAATACACCCAGCTGAAAGCCGATGCCGATGCATTGATAACGGAAATTAAATCACTTCCCGAAGGATTGAACATTCAGGCACTGAATAAAACCAATACATTGCTTCAATATGCTTCACAGCGAACTCAAACAACAATTGAACTCGATCATAATGTAAAGGACAAAAAAAGTCTGTTCACCTATTCCGAAGTACTCTCTTTCATCGATTTGTATAACAGCAAAAGTACCGAACTCGACATCATAAGGGCTGGATTAATACGGGTAGCACCATCGGTAATAACAACAACTACAGGATCAGATAGTAATACTGGTGTGCATATTGAACCTCCAACACCAAAAATGTTTAAGTCAAGCATACCGGGTAAGGTTGTCAAAGTGTCGGTGTACAAAAACTGGCTAAAACAGGAGTTGCAGAAACTCGCTTCCGTATCTGATAACGACGAAATTGAAATCAACTGAAGCCAATTAATCAATTAGGAATTAACAATTAGGAATTAGGGCACATAAATCACAAAAATGAAGGAAAATAATTTAGTACAAGACAAGAGCTATAGGTTTGCCATTAAAATTATAAATCTATACAAAAACATTGTGGAAACTAAAAAGGAATATGTACTTTCAAAGCAAGTTTTACGTTCAGGCACTTCAATTGGTGCCAACATTGAGGAAGGCATTGGTGGTCAATCAGAAAGAGATTTTTTTGCCAAGCTAAATATCGCTTATAAGGAGGCACGAGAAACAAAATACTGGCTCAGACTACTAAGAGATACTGGCTATCTTACCCAAGATGAAGCAATTACTTACTTGTCTGATTGCGAGGAATTATTGCGAATAATTGGTTCTATCATTAACACAATGAAGATTAAATTAGACATTAAACCTCCAATACCAAATTCCTAATTGTCCTAATTGAAAATTCCTAATTTTCCTAATTCCTAATTCAAAAAATGAAACTATCCGACTATTCCGACCATATCCGCTTACTTATCGACAAAGCATTCCGCAACCGCCTTGGCCGTATGGGAATCACAGCAGGTCAATTAACGCCAATTGATAATATCCCTGCCGAATATTTAAATGACCGCCAGCGCATGGACAGCGTGCGCGAAGTATTCAAATCTGAAACAAAAACAGACGAAAATGCATACGAAAAGCTGGTGGAAGAACTTACTTTCACCCTCTTCAACCGTCTGGCTGCCCTCAAAGTGATGGAAGCGCACACGCTGTTTCCGGAGATTGTTACCCAGCGCGAAACGCACGGAGGACGCTCATTTGCTCACCTTGCCTGGCTGGAGCAATATCCCGAACAACGGGCCGAAGAAGCCGAAGGATTGGTGGCGTTTATGGAAAGTCAATTCACCAGTCTATCTGCCGAAATTCCATTATTTAGCACCACGCACCCTTACCATTTGCTACCCACGGCCATTGAGCTCAGCGGAATTATTGCGGCTTTCAATCAGGTGGAAAACGACGCACAGGTTGAAGCGGATATCTGGCGAAGCGACGATGTGCTGGGCTGGCTCTACGAAAGTTACAACAACCAAAAGAAAGCCAACCACAAAGCTTCCGGTGATAAAACTGAATACAACAAAGTAAGTATTCAAAGTCAGGTATATACCCCGCGCTGGGTGGTGAAGTTTTTGGTTGACAACAGTCTGGGAAAACTCTACCTGGAAATGTATCCCGACAGCGACATAAAAAACAACTACAAAATAGCCAATGCTCCGGCTACCCAAACCCGTGAGCGGAAATCGCTTAAAGAAATACGGTTGATTGACCCGGCTACCGGCAGCGGTAACTTTATGCTCTATGCGTTCGACTTGTTTTACGACCTCTACCTCGACCAGATAGAAAACTACGGTGCCGACTACGACGAAAACCAAATTGCCAAACTCATTATCGAAAACAACCTGCACGGTGTGGATCTCGACGACCGCGCCATTCAGCTGGCACAACTCGGACTGTACATTAAAGCCAAACGCCGCAAACGGAGCATTCGAATTGATCATTTCAACGTGGTAAGTTCCGACTTCTGGCTGCCCGAATACGAACAGGTAAAGGATATGTTCGAGAGTGGAGCAACATTAGACAGTCGGCAGAAAGAAATAATCCGCGATATCTGGACCGACCTGCAGCAAGCCTACAAGTTTGGTTCCCTTATCCGGCTCGAAGAAAAACTAAGCATACAGCTGCACGGACTGAAACAACAATTCGACCGCACACAGCTGAGCATGTTCGATGAAAATACGCTGGCAAATTACGAACAATTTCGTGACGATTTCTTCGTAAACCTGCAACGGGCCGTAGAGCAAAACGCTGCCCGGCAAGGCAGTTCATTCCTGAATACCAAAACACAGGATGCCATTACTTTC
>CAZUUR010000204.1:0-3863 GCA_964622815.1 uncultured Oscillospiraceae bacterium
CGGCAGATGCCCTGATCCTCTCCCGTATCTGCAAAAAAGTCATCGTCGTTCACCGGAGAGATACCTTAAAAGCAACAAAGATCTACCATGAGCCTTTGATGAAAACGGAAAATGTAGAATTCCTCTGGGACAGTGAGATCGTCACACTGCTCCATAACGAAAAGCTGACCGGTATCCGGACTCGGAATGTGAAAACCGGAGAGGAAAGCACGCTTGCTTGCGACGGTGTGTTTGTCAGCGTCGGAAGAAAACCTTCCACCGAATTGGTGAAAGATCAGATTACGATTGATCCGGCTGGATACATTATCGCAGATGAGAGTACCTGCACCAACATCCCCGGTGTATTCGCCGTTGGGGATGTCCGCACAAAGGCATTGCGGCAGGTCGTGACTGCTGTAGCCGATATCCAGACTTGCGGTACTCGATATAGATTTGCCTTGTGTTGCGATAATTTTTGATGTGCTGCTGCAATGCCTGAACCTCAACCATTCGCTTCTCTGCGGCCTTGATAGAATCAGAAAGCGCATCGAACCGGGCAGAAAGATTTTCGATATGAGCGGTCAGATCGTCGTAGTTTCCCAAGCCTTTTTCTTTCAGCAGAATCACAGTTCGAGCAGCTTCTTTTCGGTTGAACTTCTTCGCCCACTTTTCATAACCGACTGTCTTACCCTCGGTCATCTTTGCCTGAATATCAATTAGCATCTGGAACTGCTTCGGGGCAGGAGCCTTGGTAGAGCTACTTTTTGATTTGTGCAGGTTCTTACCGGAGATAACAGCTTGAATTTCCTCTTTGCTATATCCTTCGCCCAGGGAACGAAGCCGAATGAAACGCTTCTGATTCTTGCCCTTGAACGCTGGCTGCTTTCCGTCCTTGAACTCAAATCCCATGTCAGCCAGAGCCTGAATGAAGTCATCAAAGCTCTTTGGTTTCTGCTTCAGCACCGCATCAATCGCATCACATAATTCGTCACGCTGGGTACGCTTCTTGGGATAAACGGTTCTTTTCTGGCGCTCCCGATATGGCTTCGGTGTAATGATGGACAGACCGTGTTCCAGGCAAACCATATCGCTGAGTCTTTGAACTGCAAGACCGGAAAGGAAGAAGTTTTTGAATTTCCGTGTAGCATCCAGCGAGGTCGAATTATAAATGATATGGTTGTGAATATGGGATTTGTCGATGTGGGTCGCAACGATGAAAGCGTGTTTTCCCTTTGTCCATCGCATCGCTGTTTCATAGCCGACTTGGTTCGCTTCTTCCGGGGTGATTTCTCCCGGCTTAAAGGACTGGCGTAGCTGGTATGCGATGATATTGTTCTTCTGCTGTCTGCCGGTAATATGCTGATACTGCCGTTTAGAAAGCAGAAATTCCTCATCTGCTGTCTTTGGATCACACTCATAGGAGCTGATAAATTCGCCATCATTGGTTTTTGCGGCATTTTGTGAATAGTCGGTTCTGTCTGCCAAACATTGAGCGACCGTCTTTTCCTTATTCACATGGAGCGCAATCAGTCTTGTTGCTGCCATTCCCATCACTTCCTTCCCAAAAAGAAAAAGCCACCGGTCGGTGACTTTTCTCTGATATTATCTTATGACCTGATAAATGCTCCCAGACTTTCTCCAATATTCTCGACTTTCATAACAGCCCAGACGAGCAGGAACACCGCTGCTATTGTCGCAATTCCAAGAACCACAAGGATAAGCAGGGACTGCCACATAGCCTTTACAATGCAGTAAATCGCAGAGCCGCCAATAACCAAAAGTAGTATGCCAATCACATAGGACACAACATTTGTAAGCAGATTTCCAAGAACGCAAATCACTTTTACAACGAACAGCACCGGAAGTGCCAATATCTTCAATACCAGCTTCATAGGCTCAACCCCTTTCTTCTAACTACATTGTACAAACACCGTTGTCGAAAACACACCCATGCACATCGCAAGTGCCAGCAACATGGCACTAAATCTCTTAAATCTCATTCTGCGGTTCCTCCTTATTCATAGTATTGATCGTATCAGGCTTCGGAGCCATATCCGCAGCAAACATACGGAGCAGCTCGGAAAGCTGTTCGGGATTCAGGTTCGCAGCATGAACCATTTCGTGAATTTCGGAATTTTCCTCCTCACGGTATCTGCGTTCCAGGTCTTTCACCTTAGCATCCCATTCTGCCCGTTTCTTACGGGCTTTTTCAAGGTCTGCACCTATTCTGTCTAACTTGGCACTCAATCGCCATCCCTCCTTTAGTTTCTGATTCTGCCGAAGCAGTAAAAATGCTGTTGCCAGTAATTCGATTCGATAGAAGCGTAAGAAATCGGGTTTCCGCAGTGGATCATCATACCATTGCCGACATAGATACCAACGTGTGATGCGCCGGAGGTATCATAAGTGCCTTGGAAGAAAATCAAATCCCCCGGCTTGGCAGAGCTTTTCGGGATAATGTCGCATACGCCCATCAAACCGTTTGCAGTCAAACGACCAACACTCCAACCGTTGCCGCAGTGATTGATTACATAGGAAACAAACCCAGAACAGTCGAATGAGGTGGACGGGCTGCTGCCGCCCCACACATACGGGTATCCCAGATACTTCTCGGCTTCACGAATCATATTGGCAAATCGTGTGTCCGTCAGCGCTTCGCCCGGAATATCATAATCGGTGTACTCGCCGCCAGGGGTGGCGTAAATGTCATTTCCGAAAATATCCGGTCTGTTGCCCCTTGTCTGAAGCAAAATTCTATATCGCTCCATATCATCTTCCGACAAGCCGGAATTTGAAATTACGCTGTTCAATCCCTTATTTCTGAGCTTCACTTTCAGAATATAATATTCGTAATCTTCTTCCTCTGTTGTTGTCTCTCCCGTTTCGGGATCAGTAGAAGATGTTGTTCGTGTACGAATCTCTACTACTTCTGTGAGAGTCAGCTCATATTGTTGCTCAAACAGCCATTGCAGGGTGGCCTGCACCTCATCTCTGGTGTAGTCCTCGAATTTTACCGTCAGATATGCCGCAAGCTCATAAGGATTGTGGTTGATTTCATCAAGGTCATACCGGTACTCGTCATATCCGCTATGAGTACGCTCGATATTATTGATTTCATTGCGGAGCGCAGCTTCTAAAGCCTTGTAATCATTGTCCGCACCGATAATATCTTCCTCTTTTGCGGTAAAAGAAGTTCCCAGAATAATCTGTGTGCCGCCTTGGAACATAGCCGAACAAGACGAGAACATCCCTGAGAGGATCATAAAAAGCAGTCCGGCAATCAAAACAAACAGAATCGTTTTAGAGTGTGTGGTGCAGAACTCCATCGCTTTCTCTGTAATCGTTTTGGTGCTTTGGGCTGCTTTCTTTGTTGCTTTAGCGGCAGTTTCTTTCGCTGTCCCTTTGCCTGCCTTCGCCGCTGCATATTCCTTTTTGATTGCCCTTTTCTGTTGCCAACGGGAGAACGGGTTAGAACCGACATCGGGGTTGTCCTTTTTGAACTTCTCATACAGGGCATTTACATTTGCTTTATCTGACTTCTCAACCAGCTTTTCCGCCTTGTCGTAGGCTTTCAGCTTGTGACTGTAAACGGCGTGATCGACGGTATAGGCAGTGGATTCAACAGCCTTGGTCGTTTCCTGCACAGCTTGAACGCCGATATTATCATCCTCATATTCTGACACCGCCCGATGTGCTTTGGATGTGAGCGTGACTGCGACACCACGGCTTGCGGAAAGAAAGTCCTGCTGTTCTTCGCTTGCCAGATAGGAAAGTTCCACCGCAGGATTGAATTTGATCTGACCCGTATCCACCATATCCAACAGCTCCGGAATCAGTTCGGTCAGACGGATATAGCGTTGCACGTTCTTGTAGCTTTCGCCGGT
>CAZUUR010000205.1:0-3833 GCA_964622815.1 uncultured Oscillospiraceae bacterium
GCATACACATTTTATAAAATGCGTCCGCCTGTCCTGTAACTGTGCAGTAAAATTCGTCCATGCTTACACGGCGAATACGGCGATGCTTTTGTTTTGTTCCGTCAACGCTAACCTCCCATGTAATGTTTTGCGATCGTTTTGCTATCGTTTCAACGAGGAAGCAAGCGCAATCATCGTCCGACAATAATTGACCTTGCATTTTAATATAGGTCTTGCCGCTTGACGCTGAGTTCATTGTATTATGCTTGTTCTTCATTTCAACATATATGGTTTTCACCTTGTCGCCATCTGGCAGGGTAATGCGGTTATCCTTTGTGAAAATTACGTCCCAGCCCGCAGCGGGTACAACGCAGCCGTCCATATATTGAAATATACGTTGATGGAAATAGCCTATATCGTTGTTGTTCGATTTATCCCGTTGTCGGAATATTTCATTCTTAATAATTTCTTCCCAACTATAACGGTAAACAGTTTTATCAAAAATCAGTTTTATTGGGTCAACAATATTGCTGTTGAATTTAGCCACATCATACGGCGCAAGCTTTTCACCGTAATGCTGAATTGTTAGTTGCACATGCTTTTTAAAATCCGGTTCGGAAATAAATGATAAATCCTACATTATAGCAGCTCCAATCCTTTGTATATTTCATTTGCAATATCAAATGCACGATTTACAGGCACAGCATTTCCGACTTGCTTGTATTGACTGCCAATACTGCCACAAAATGCCCAATCATCAGGAAAACACTGAATGCGAGCGTTTTCTCTAATGCTAAACGGGCGCGGCTCTAATGGGTGACAACGGTCTGTTTGCTTTTGTGAGGGCGAGGTGAGAACCGTCAGCGACGGTTCGTCAAAGCTCAAACGCCGCAATATCCCTGTACGTCCGCCACCCATGTTCCAGCAGCTTTTCATATATGCCCTTGCTATATCCTCCGGAATATCACGCCAATATCCGCCAGGAGGAACCAGCTTGAATATGTCGCGCTTATAGGCGGAATACTGCGCTCCATCACTTGTCGGCACATTTTTAAGCACGTCACGCAAAACCGGCTTATATGCGTGCGGCGCAGGAAACGCAATGTTTATTACATCTAATAAATCATTTCTAATACCAATAGTTATTAGCCGTTCCCTTTTTTGAGCAACATTAAAATCCCAAGCGTTGAGTATTTGCTTTTGAATTGTATAGCCCGTTTGAGCAAAAATATCAAGGATTGTTTGATATGTACGCCCTTGATTATGTGTCAACAGGCCGCGTACATTTTCAAACAGAAAAACCTTTGGCTGTAATTTTTGAAGAAAAAGCGCGAAATGATAAAAAAGCGTTCCCCGTGCATCCTCTAGGCCAAGCCGTTTTCCCGCATACGAAAAAGATTGGCACGGAGCGCCGCCCGATAATAGATCAAGCTCGCCTGCTTTAACCCCAAATAATTCCTCAAGGCTTTGTGAAGAAACATTAGCAATATCGTCGTGAATAACATTCCATTGCGGACGGTTTGTTTTCAGCGTTTCTGCCGCGTCCTTATCCAATTCAACAAGCCCAAGCGTGTTGAACCCCGCCTTTTCAATCCCGAGTGCAAGGCCTCCCGCACCTGCAAACAGTTCAATATCGGTAAATGCCCGTTTTTCCAACGCAACCGACGAAGCTGTATTCTGTTTTTTGACCGTCTGTACATTGCTCATGTGAACCCAACTTTCCAAAATGCAAAAAGCGGAGGCCTTGTCTTGATTTTCAATCAGACCGCTTTATAAGTCAACCCCATGCCTCTATTCCGCCCTGTGCTTTACTCATTTCTTCAAAATCTCATTTACCCCTCTCACCACACTCGTGGCGAGCTTCTGTTCGGCGCGGTCGTAGGTCAAAAGGCCGTTTAGCTCGTCCTCCACGTCGCTAAGCTGAGTATACACGGCGGCGGCAAGACCCTGCTCCTTGGCGGGGATTATCTCGTTTTCATAAAGCCGCGTGAACTCATCGGCAAAATCAGCCGCATCGGTACAATGCTTATAGCCGTATGCATCATTGTTGATGCAATGCCCCTCCACCGTAAGCGCATATCCGCCAAACTCCGATAGCACAACCGCACGGCCGAGCTTATCGGGCCTAAACTTATATTTTTTGAAATAGACGTGCAGGCTCTGTAAATCGCCTATTTTCTGGTCGTGCCAGCCGGACGCATGGTCTATCGGCCGCGTTTTATCCAGCTTTTCTAATTGCTGACACGCCTTGTCCGCATCAAACTGCCCCCAGCCCTCGTTAAAAGGCACCCACATGGCTATGCACGGGCAGGAATAAAGCTGGCGCACCATCTGCTCAAGCTCAATGTAATATTGCTTGCGTCCCGCCTCGTCCTGACGGGCAAAGCGCTTATAATTCTTCTCGCCATCGTCTAAATTATGGGAAATAACGGCCGGACCCTGCACAGTGACGGTGGAATACTTGCCGCCTCCGTTCATCATGTCCTGCCACACCATTACGCCGAGGCGGTCGCAGTGATAGTAAAAGCGCATCGGCTCTATTTTAATGTGCTTGCGCAGCATGTTAAAGCCAAGCGACTTCATCGCCATTATGTCGCTCACCATCGCCGCGTCGCTGGGCGCGGTCATTAGCCCGTCAGGCCAGTAGCCTTGATCGAGCACGCCCGTATGGAAGTAGGGCGCGTTATTCAAAAACAGACGTTTCACGCCGTACATATCCGGGCGAACCTCATATTTACGCATAGCGAAATAGCTAGTGACGAAATCGCCCTCGCGCATTTCTGGCGAATAATTCCCGCAATTCTCGTCCGTCCCCGCACTGCCGGCTGTTTCGTCCTGAGAATGCGAAGCATTTTCGCAAGCGCTAACCGCTGTGCGTTTAGCACATTGCGCCGGCACAAGCCTTACGCTGAAGCTATGCAGCGCCGGCAGCTCGGGACTCCACGGCACCGCTCCCGCGACGCTTATCCGCACGGGCGTATCCGTTTCAAAGCGCTGGGTGCTCCCCATAAGCTCCGCCTCGCACACGCATGCAAGGTCGTCGCCCGCCGTCACAACGGTAAGCTCGAGCAAATCCTCGTCAAAAAGCGGCGTTATCTCGAGCCGCTCAATGTATTTACTGGGCACGCGCTCAAGCCACACCGTCTGCCAAATGCCGCTCTGCGCTGTATACCATATCGTGCCGGGCGTGAGCGTCTGCTTGCCGCGCGAATGATACGATGTATCCGTGTAATCCTTCACGCGCAGCGTCAAAATATCGCTTTCGTAATTAACAACCGTTGTAATATCAAATGAAAACGCCGTGTACCCGCCCGTATGCGAGCCAATGTACACCCCGTTGACATATACGTCCGCTATCTGGTCAACCGCGCCAAAGTGCAAAAGCAGCCGCCCTTCGCGCGCCAACTCCCGCGTTATAGGAAGCTGCACGCGGTAATACAGCCACTCGTTTGGCATCACTTGCCGCATAACGCCGCTAAGCGCCGTCTCCGGCGAAAACGGCACGAGTATCTCTCCGTCGTATTCCTCGGGCGGCGTATCCCTGTCGGTTATGGCGTATTCCCAAATTCCGTTCAGATTGACGTATGTGCTTGCTTCCCGCATAAGCTGCGGCCTTGGATATTCCTTCAAAACGTCCTGCGCGCTGAGCGCCTGCCCCCAACGTGTCATCATGGCGATATGCCTCCGAATGTTAAATATACATTATTATATCGTAATTATGTCCTTTAGGCAACGAGGATTATTTTTACGCAACTTTGACCGTGCCACCCTCTTTTCGGTTGATAATTTCACGCTAATGCTCCAATTCATGTCTAAAATTGGGTTGATTAACAACGTTCTACAAGTTATAATCA
>CAZUUR010000206.1:0-3825 GCA_964622815.1 uncultured Oscillospiraceae bacterium
CGTGTTAAACATTTAAAACCTCCATAGTCAGTAATGTGTTGCATAATATTAGCCAACCCATGCGTTTGCTTTATGCTATATTGCCATATTAGCATGAACGGTAAAAAAAGTCTCGATTTTCCAGATAATATATAAAATGAAAGCACACCTAAAAATAAATTTGCATAATTGACCAATCGGTCCTCTTTGGAGTAATATATTTATATGGAAAATATAGGCCAGAACATAAAAAGCCTGCGCGTTGCCTCGCGCATGACTCAAGCGGAGCTTGCCGAGCTTTTGGGCGTTTCGCAGCGGACGCTTTGCCGCTATGAGCTTTCAGAGCGCGAGCCGGATGCAAAATTCGTGCTCAATGTGTGCAAGCTATTTAAGGTTTCGTGCGATTCGCTCATGGATTCAAAGGATATGCTTCTTTATGATTCAATAGATAAAAGCGAGGCCTGCCGCGCAAAAAAGGCGCTCGACTCCGCACGTAAGCTCGCCATGCTTTATTCCTCCGGCGCGCTCGATGAAAAGACGCTCGACAGAACCTTTCTTGAGGTGTCGCTCGCTTACGCCAAGGCGAAGGAGCGCATGTAAAACCCTCCATTTAAACACCAGTCTTTTCTAATATGCTTGGAGTAAGCTTGAAAGGAAGCTTTCGCAAGCGAAAGCTATGGTAAAATGTATGAAAAATTGGAAAAGCCGCGCCGCGCTCTTTTTAATTAGCCAGTGCGTGACGCTGTTTGGCTCAACTCTTGTGCAGCTTGGCATAGTGTGGTATATCACGCTTAAAACCTCGTCCGGCGGATATGTGACGCTTCTTACGCTGTGCTCATTTCTGCCGCAGGCGGCGATGTCGCTCTTTGGCGGCGCGTTTGCGGATAGGTATTCAAAAAAGAAGCTCATAATTATAGCCGATGCAGCCATTGCCGTAACAACGCTCGCGCTTGCGCTGATAATGCCCTATATTGCGGATGATGCGCTGCTTTATGTGCTCATACTCATAGTGTCCGCGCTGCGCTCTGTGGGCGCGGGCGTGCAGACTCCCGCCGTGGGCGCAATGATACCCCGTCTTGTGCCGGAGGAGCAGCTTATGCGCTTTAACGGCATAAACTCAACCGTGCAGTCCATAATCCAGTTTGCCGCTCCTGCGGCGGCCGGCGCGGTTATGACGCTTGGCACGCTCAACAATACGCTCTATATAGATGTGGCTACAGCCGTGGTTGGCATCAGCGTGCTCGCGTTCATCGCCGTTCCGTGCGATATAGCTCAAGCACCCAAGGCGGAGGGGGAGGACGCGCTGAGCGAAATAAAGGCAGGCGTGAGCTATGCCGCTCAAACAGGCACGCTTCGCCGCGCATTGATAATATATGGCGCTTTTATTTTTCTAAGCGTTCCTTCGGGCTTTCTTTCAGCACTGATGGTAAGCCGCACGTTTGGAGAGAGCTATGTGAATCTCACGGTTGTGGAGATGGTTGGCTTTATAGGCATGGTGCTGGGCGGCGTGCTTCTTGGCACATGGGGCGGCTTTAAATCAAAAAAGCTCACAATGCTCCTTGGCCTCGCGCTCTATGGCGCTTTTGCGGTGACGCTCGGCCTTGTGACTAATTTTTATGTATTCGCCGGTGCAATGCTTTTGATGTCCTTTGCTATACCCATAGTGCAGACTGCTATAACCACTATCATTCAGGAAACTGCTCAGCCACAGATGCACGGCCGCGTGTTTGGCCTGCTCGGCGTTATGTATAGCGCGTTTCTGCCCATAGGTATGGCGCTTTTCGGCCCGCTTGCGGACGTTATGCCGCTTAATTTGCTGCTTGTGATAACAGGAGCTGCGCTGCTGCTGCTCGCCGCCGCCGTGCTGCTAAAGCCAAGCTCTAATAAAAACAGCAGTGAAAAATAACGATAAGCAGGGGGGCATTGAGAGCAATCCCTGCACATATAATATCGGCGGAGAGCTTGCCTCCCCGCCTATATTTACATCAATTCATCAAGCTGCTTTGCAACCTCGCGCCTGAAAGCGTCTATATATGACTCGATATATTCCTTAGCGCTCCCACCCGCCATAAGCGGGGTCATGTCTACGCCGTATGACGCGCTCGACGCGCTGTCAACCGCGTGACTCTTAAAAAACGTGGCGTTGGCGCATCTTCTGCCCGCCGCCGCGACGTCGTAGCGCTTGCCGCCCGCTATTTGGCTATCGTGTACGCCTAAAAGCGCGCACGCGAGATTTTCATGCTTGTCAGTAGGCAGCACGAGCTTGCTCTCATCGCAAAGCCAGTCCAATGAGCGCCAAACTTCAAGGCCTATGAGCTTTTTGGGCCGTTCGTCTGGCGAAAGCCGTCTTATCGCCTCTATGGTTCTGAGCGCCGTGGCAACGTGCGTTGCGTGCTTATCAGCCATATTGTGCGTAAAAACAATTTCGGGCTTGCACAGGCGAATTAGCTCGGCCAGCTCGCATATCGCATTGTCGCTCTTCTCGCGGCACTTTAGCTCCGCGCTTGAATAACCAAGCTGAAATTGCGCCAAATATCCGCCCACCATGCCTGCCGTGCGCTGCTCGCGCTTGCGTATAAGCTTCATATCATCGTCGGAGTAATTTTCATATATGCCGTTTCGCGGCGAACCCGCACCATCGGTAAGTGTTACGCCCACGAACCATTTGTTTGCATCGCCGTAGCACTCGGCTATGGGCGCGAACGCCATTATCTCAATATCATCCTGATGAGCGGCTATGCAAAGGTGCGTCGCGTCAGCAAGCCCGCGTCCTTCTTCATATATAAAAAGCTCCGCATTTTCATTCTTCAGTCGCATTTTCTTATAGACGGCTCGCCGCCGCTTCGTCCACAACTACTGTGAGCGCCGGGTGAAGCTGCAAAAGAGAAGCGGGAACGTCCGGCGTTATTTCACCAAAAAACGCACGCTTGACTACCTCCGCCTTGCCCTCGCCATTTGCCACAACGAGCACGCGTTTGGCCTGCATAATATGCTTCATGCCCATGGTGAGCGCATAGCGCGGCACTTCGTCCTCTGAAGCAAAAAGGCGCGAATTGGCGCTTATCGTGCTCTTGGTAAGCTTGACGCGGTGCGTGCCCGCCACTATGCTGCCAGGCTCGTTAAAGCCGATGTGGCCATTGTGGCCAATGCCCAAAAGCTGCATATCTATTGTGCCAAAGCTTTCAATCAGCGCGTCATAGCGCGCGCACTCCGCGTCTATATCGGCGGCGAGGCCGTTTGGCAAATTGGTGTTTTTAATATTGATATTAACGTGTGAAAAAAGATTAGAACGCATGAAATAAGCGTAGCTCTGGTCATGATCAGCGCCCAATGACACATATTCATCGAGATTGACGGTATGCACGCGCGAAAAATCTATATCGCCGTTCTTATTCCACTCGACGAGCTTTTGATATAGGCCTATGGGCGTGCTTCCGGTGGCGAGCCCAAGCACGCTGGCGGGCTTTTGCATGAGCTGTGCAGCAATGCGCGCAGCCGCAAGACGGCTCATTGCTGTATAATCCGTGGCTTTAACTAATTCCATAGCTGTCTCCTTAACAATAGAATAGTTATATTTTAGCACTGTACTGCGCATGAGCACAAGGTGAAAACCTCTCATAAATATTGAACAAAAAATACACAATTTAAGCGTTGACTTTTTCTTGTGATGAGCATATAACTACATTGCTTCTAGCAGGAGCAAATTTATATGAAAGTGTGGATAGTTATGGAGGAGCTTGATTCAAGCGTTCCGCTGCCCGAAACAGCTCAGAATAATGAAGCTGATTTGGGCGGAGTGAAAAGGATAGGCATAATAAGTTTCAGGTATTAAAATGCCCGTGGTGC
>CAZUUR010000207.1:0-459 GCA_964622815.1 uncultured Oscillospiraceae bacterium
CGTGGTTGCCAAGAACGATATGGCGCACCGCTCGCTTGCGGAGCAGATTAAGGCGCACACGGCCCATAGAGTGTATTTAACGATAGTGGAGGGAAATCTCAAGGAGGATTCAGGGCGCATAGACGCGCCCATAGGCCGTCACCCCATAGACAGAAAAAAGATGGCCGTCGTGCCAAACGGCCGCGACGCGGTGACGAATTGGCGCGTTGTAAAGCGCTATGGCGCGTTCACATTGCTGCTCGTGCGCCTTGAAAGCGGCCGCACGCATCAGATACGCGTTCACATGGCATATATCAAGCACCCAGTCGCGTGCGACGAGGTGTACGGCGCGGGCGACAGGGATAAGCTCGGCGCGGACGGGCAGCTTCTCCATGCCGCAGCGCTAGCGCTTACTCACCCAAGAAGCAATGAACGGATGTGCTTTCGCGCGCCGCTGCCCGATTACTTCCTCGCAGCGCT
>CAZUUR010000207.1:469-3805 GCA_964622815.1 uncultured Oscillospiraceae bacterium
AGCGGCTAATAGATATGATTTCAGATGGCATAACGAGGTTGACCGATGGAGAAGAAAAATAAGGACGGCGGCAAGCTTGCCGGCATATTGCTTACCGTAACGCTTGTGGCGTGCTGCATAGCGCTTTTTATTATGTCCGAGCAAGGCTCAAAGCTTGTTGGCTCGTTTAGTGCGGCTGGCGAGGAGACTTTAGCCGCAAGTCAAACCGATGAAACTCCAGTTTTGAGCCGAGAGGCTTTCATTTCCTCCGCGTGTAATAACGGCATGGAGGCAAAACTCATTGAAAAGAGCGCAAATGAGCGCATGGTGCTTTATCAGCTGGAAAAATATCAAAATTGCGAGGGCGAGCTTGTGCTCTCACTGTCAAACGGCGCCATAACGGCGTTTACCCTTCGCTTTACAATGCCTTATTTTCAGCACGGCGACGAGAATGTGAGCGCGGGACAAGCGTTGCTTTTAGAACGCGACAAAGAGACATATAACCAATATCTAAGCTGGTTTTCAAATGTATACGCGCCGATTGCGTTTGCGCTTGACGATGCGGGCAAGCTCTCATACGCTCATGTGGACGCGTCGGTTAATAATCTTAGAAATGCGCTTGGTGAGGATATGCCGATTTTGGAAATGGAAAGCGAGTATAGGCAAATCATATCGGTATCGGATAACGACGGCAAATGCTCCGTGTCTGTTTCGCTCGAAAAAGCGGAATAGTCTTGTGCTTGAATATGATGAAATACACTATATATAAACATTTTTTAGTAAAATTGTGAATTTCTATTGCAAGTGACCACAGTATGTTGTATAATCGCATCAAGGTGGTGGGTGTATATGGATAAAACCCGCGTTACAGTATACGTCGGCGGGCAAAGTTTCAGACTGGCGAGCGATGAAAACGAAAGCTACATAAGAGAGATCTCCGAGTTTGTCAACAACAAAATTGCGGAGGTACAGCGTGAATATCCCACGCTGAGCACTGCTAACTGCACTCTTTTAGCGGCTTTGAACATGTCCGATGAATATCACAAGCTTCGCGCTGATTATGATGCTTTGGAATCGCGCATATCGCAGCTTCGTGAAATGCCCAAAAGCGTGTCCACACCGGTCAAACGCCCCTTTGAAAAAACTCCGGTAACGACAAAATAAAAAGATTATGCTATTATAAAACTCGGTTGGAGCAGTCCTTCCGAGTTTATTCATATTATTTGAGGTAAGCTATGGAACTTTTATCGCCCGCGGGGAGTATGGAAAGTTTAAAGGCCGCCGCGCTAAACGGCGCGGACGCTGTGTATTTCGGCACGGGCAGCTTTAGCGCAAGGCGGTTCGCAGGCAATTTTGAAGGCGACGAGCTTAAAGCCGCGCTGGATTATTGCCGTTTGATTGACATAAAAACCTATATCACAGTTAACACGCTTGTATTTGATAAAGAATTTGAGCGCGCCGTGGATTATGCGGCAATGCTTTACAATATGGGCGCGGACGCTGTTATCGTGCAGGATTTCGGCCTCGCGTGTGAAATAAGAAGGCAGATACCGGAGCTGGACGTTCATGCGAGCACGCAGATGGGCATACACGATACTAACGGTCTTCTCGTGCTTGAAGCGCTTGGCGTAAAGCGTGCGGTGCTTTCCCGCGAGGTGCCAATGAAGGAACTAAAACGCCTTTGCAATGCGACGAGCCTTGATGTTGAGGTGTTTGCGCACGGCGCTATGTGCATGAGCTTTTCAGGCAACTGTCTGTTTTCATCTATGGCGGGCGAGCGCAGCGGCAATCGTGGCACATGCGCGCAGCCGTGCAGAAAACGCATGAGCGTATTTGGCATTCCGCAAGAAAACGATTATGCGCTTAGCTTATCTGATATGTGCATGCTGGAGCATGTTGATGATTTCAGGGCGGCGGGGGTGAGCTGCATAAAGCTTGAAGGGCGCATGAAACGCCCAGAATACGTGGCTATAGTCACTCGCGCATATCGTGACGCTATAGATGGTGCGAGCGGTGTGGAGCTAAAACAGGACATTGCCAAAATGATGGAGATGTTTTCAAGGGGCGGCAAGCGCACAGGATATTATTATGGCGACGGCGGCATTACGGGCTGCGTCGCTGTGAGTGCTCCAAGTCCTGAGCTGCTAGACGAAGCCGCTAAAACTTTAAATAAAGAGCGCACCCGCGCTGTAAAAATATCTTCGCGGCTAAAGGTTGACGAGGCAGCGTTGGTTAAAATAAACATTGATGGAATAGAGTGCGAGGCCGAAGGAAAAAAAGTGGAGCACGCAAATAAACCGCGTTCGGACAGCGTTGAGCGCTATAGGCAGCAGCTTGAAAAGCTCGGCGGAACACGGTTTCGCTGCGACAAATGCGCTCTTGAGTGCGATGAGGACGCTTTTATTCCAATAAGCGAGCTAAACGAGCTAAGAAGGCAGGCTGTAAATATGCTTTCAGCCAAGCTTACGCTACAAAGACAGGCTGTTGCAAAGCCTGTTGAAATAAGGCCGCTGAGAAACCCTAACATAGGGCAAACAAAGGTGATGGCGCTTGTGCGCGATTATGAGCAAGCGCAGGCTGTTTGTGCGGCGGGCGCGGACTATGTGGCGCTCGAACCTGTGAGCTATGATGATAAGCTTATTAGGCTGCTTGCGCCTATGAGGAAGAAAGCAAAGCTTATTCTGGAGCTTCCCGTGTGCGTGATAGACCCCGCCGAAACGGCGAAGATAGCGGCGCTGCTTACAAGCGAGCTTGTTGATGGAGCTATAGCGTCAAACCTTGGCCAGATAAGGCTTATGGACGGACTTGAGATAAAAATTGCGTCAAGCGCGATGAACGTTACCAATAGCGTAACGTGGGCGTGCTATCAGCGCCTCGGATTTACTGATTTTATTGCCTCAGAGGAACTGACAAAGCCGCAGCTTAGTGATATACTAAAAACCGGTGGAGGGGTAAAGGCGTATGGAAGGACTATGCTCATGCAGCTAAAGCATTGTCCAATTAAGGAATATCTGTGTTGCAAAAAGTGCAATGGCGTGGCGGGCACGCTTACGGACGAAGCGGGCAGAGAGTTTCCGCTTTCAAATATCTCACAGACGGACGGCTGCCTTGTGCGCGTGCTAAATTGCGTCCCTACCGATGTGATAGCGCAGTTGGCACAGCTTGACCAGCTTACAATAGCTTTAGCCGAGTTCAGAACTCAAAGCGCGGCTGAAGCGGGCAAGCTGGTTGGCGAACTAAAGCGTGCGCTAAACAACAACGGTGAGAGCCACTCACCAGATAAAGACACCACGCGCGGACACTGGTCGCGCGCAATAGACTAAAAAAGGATTTGTTTTATGGAAGCAAGATTATATA
>CAZUUR010000208.1:0-3787 GCA_964622815.1 uncultured Oscillospiraceae bacterium
ATCCGAAAACACGTCTGCGACGCCCTCCTGAGCTTCCCACAGACCAAAGCTTCGCATTCCCGGCGTATCTATAACCATAGCGCCGTTTTTAAGCATAGTAAGCTGCCGATGCGTTGTTGTGTGCCTACCCTTTGAATCATACTCCCTTATAGCTGAGGTCAACATAGTATCCTCACCCGTGAGCGTATTTAAAAGGCTTGATTTGCCAACGCCGGACGAGCCTAGGAACACGCTGGTAGTGCCCGGGCGCATATACTCCCAAAGCTTTTCAAGACCAAAGCCCGTATATGAGCTTATCATGTAGCACGGAGCGGCGTCTTTGAGCTTATTGAGCATATCGGAATATAAAGCATCTCCGTCCTGTGCAACGTCCGCTTTTGTAAGCAGCACTACGGGCTTCACTAGCCCCTGCTCTACCGCCGCGATGTATCTGATAACCCGGTTAGGGCTAAAATCTGAGTTGAGCGAAGTCATGATAAACGCATAATCCACATTTGCCGCTATTAGCTGCTCGCCACGCCCCTTATCCGGGTCGCGCCTGGATATGCGTGAACGGCGCTCAAGCGTTGATGAGATTAGGCTATCTCCATTATCCACATACCGTATCTTTACAAAATCCCCCACCGTTGGATATTCCTCTCCGCGATAGGTTCCGCCGCGCATCAATCGCGCAAACGTCACGCCCTGAGTGCAAACTATTTCGTATCTCTCCCTGTGTACGGATATGACTCGCGCCACGTCCAATGTGTTTTCTCCAAACCCGTAATCGGTGATATTCAATGCTATCTACCCCCTTTTTTGTACATAAAAGGACGCAACCTTACGGCGCGTCCTAAAAATCGTGCGTTCGTGAAAGGTTTCTCTCGCGCGGACATACGCTCCGCGCGGCTGTTAAATTAGCTAAGCGCTACACTCTCCAAATTTTTCATAATCAACAGCTCCTTTCCTTCCGGGGGGCGATATGGGTGCTTCCCCAAAACTTGTTAAAGTATACATCGCAAAAAAACAATTTGCAAGCATTTTTACAATTTTTTCCGCATTTTGAGCAAAATTTTGCTTTCAAGGCGCGACACCTGCACCTGCGATATTTCCAGCGCCTCCGCCACCTCGTTCTGCGTCTTATCATAAAAATAGCGCATGAAAATTATTTGCCTTTCGCGAGGCTCGAGCGAACTGAGCAGCTCTTTCAAAAGCACCTTGTCCACGGTTTCTGATATATCGTCGCGCTCCTGCGCAATTTTATCCATTATGCGAGTTTGCGAGTCATCGTTATACGCTTTTTCGTATATGGATACATGCGGGCGTGAAGCTTCCAAGGCCATAGCTATATCCTCCGAATCGACGCCCATATATTTTGCTATATCCTTAACGCCCACCTCGCGAGAAAATGTGAGCGCAAGCTCCTCGCGTGCCTTTACCGCTTTCGCCGCCGTCTCCTTTAGGGTTCTGCTCACCTTTACCATGCCATCGTCGCGCAAAAAGCGCTTTATCTCGCCTATTATCATAGGCACGGCGTAAGTGGAGAAGCGCACATTAAAATCAACGTTGAAGTTTTTTATCGCCTTTATCAGGCCTATGCTGCCTACCTGAAAAAGATCGTCATACTCAACTCCCCTGTTGATAAACCGCTTAACTATGCTTTTAACGAGCGCCGCGTTTGACGAAACAAGCTCCTCGAGCGCCGCATCGTTGCCATGCTGCGCATTTTTGATAAGCTCAACGGTCGCCTCGTGCGGCTTTACCTGCCAGCTCATCAGCTCTCACAGCCATCTTTTCTAATTATTTTGCGCATTGTAACGCAAGTTCCTTCGCCCGGACGCGAAGCAACGTCCACGCTATCCATAAACGCCTCCATAACAGCAAAGCCCATACCAGAGCGCTCTAGCTCCGGAACAGATGTGTAAAACGGCTGCCTTGCAAGCTCAACATCGGCTATTCCTCTGCCGGTATCGCTTATTGAAACCGTCAGCTCCCCGCCGCAGATCCTGCACTCCATTTCAATGACGCCCGGCTTTGACGCATAGCCGTGTATTATGGCGTTGGTCACGGCTTCGCTCACAGCGGTGCGCACATCGGTCAACTCCTCAATGGTGGGATTGAGCTGCGTAAAGAACGCGGCGGCCACCGTGCGCGCGAACGATTCGTTCTGCGAAAGGCTGTCGAAGCTGAGCTTCATGTGATTTTGCATATACTTTACCCCCTCTTTTCAACGAGCGAATACACGCCCGCCATGCGCAATATTTTTTCCGCTGTGCGACTCGCGCCGCCTATATACAGCCTTCCTCCGCGCTCCGTAACGGCGCGATAGCGGCCGAGCACAACACCGAGGCCGGAGCTGTCCATAAACGTGACGCCGCTCATGTCGAGCGTGAGCTGTGGCGCTTTTACAGCGGAAATGATCTCGTCGAGCGCCTGTCGTGTTTTTGTGGCACTGTGATGGTCAAGCTCGCCCGTGAGCACGGCTAATATCTGTGCGCCGTCTTTTTTTATATCTATATCCATAACTAGTCCCCCTTTTTTGGCTGGTTAATTACTATTTGCTGCGCAAAATTTGCGTCCTGCATAGTATTTCCACTTGTTATGGAATATATACACATAAAAAGGCGCACATACAGACGTGCGCCCAAGCGAAGGCATCACAAAAAGGCCGGTGAGCTTTTCATTCACCAGCCTTTTTCTATGCGTTATAAGCTCTACTTGCGAGTTGATTCTCGAATATAGTGAAAAATATACTGCTGCACTATGCCTGAGAGCGAGCCCAAGCCGCGTATTGCAGCTTCCAGAGCATCGCGGTCAGGCTTTTCGCCATCGAAGAAAAGCTGCTTCATAGCCCTGTCTATCCAAACGTCTACAGGAAACGCATCGTCATGGCCAAGTGAAAAGAGCAGCACGCAATCGGCCACCTTAGGCCCTACACCTTTGAACTCAAAAAGCGCCTTGCGCGCCGCGTCGAGCGGCATTTGGCCAAGAGGGGCAAGGTCGTAGCCCTCTGTCACCTTTCTTGCTGCCTCAAGTATAAACGGCGCTCGATAGCCCGCGCCTATGGCTTTTAGCTGGGCTTCATCGAGCCGAGCCATCGCTTCCGGCTTTGGAAATGCAAAATATTGCATATCCTTTGCGCATCTAGTCTCGCCCGCAAGCTCGCAAAGCCGCTCGATTATGCCGCCAATACGCTTTATATTATTGTTCGCAGATATGATGAATGAAATCAACGCTTCAAATGGCTCTTGCTTGAGCACCCTTATGCCCGACGCATACGGCAGGCACGGGGCTATACGCTCATTTTGAGCTATCTGCGCCTCTATGGCCGTATAATCGCGCTCCGTATCGAAATAGTTGAGCCAAAATGCCTCGTCACCCTCAGCGCATGGCGAAATAGCAAGCTTATCAGCATCGCCTGAAATATATGCGCCACGCGAGCCCGCAACGCCGAACATGATTGGATTGCCGGCATCGTCCTCGCCCATCTGTCCCCATCGAAATGCCTGACCGCAGCAGCAGGTGCGCAGGGCATTAAGCCTGTCAAAGCCCTGTATAACAAGGGTGTTATTGGCGACGACGGCAGATTTATACATGGCAAGTCCTTTCTGTGCGAATAAAGCATCGGGAGATAGCATCGAGCGCTGGCGGGCATATAGGGTGACCGCCTCCGACATAGACAAAGCGCTTCGCGTGCAAAATATTTTCTGATATAAAACAAGGGGGGGCATTTACCCTCCCTTGCTGTATTAGCTTAGCTTAGTTCTCTTTGAAACCGGCGAACTTATCCGCAAGGGAGGTCGTTGCC
>CAZUUR010000209.1:0-3750 GCA_964622815.1 uncultured Oscillospiraceae bacterium
CGCGATTATGAACGCCATGCCAAGGTAGCTGCGCCACGAAAGCACCTCGCCCGCGAAAAGAAACGCGCTTATTCCGGCGAATATAGGCTCAGCCGCAAATATGAAGCCTACCACCGTGGCCGAGGTGTGCTTTTGCGCCACCGCCTGCACAATGAAAGCCAGTCCCGACGCAAAGATCGTTAGCAGCGCAAAGAAAATATACGTTTCACCATTTTGCGGCAGCGCGGGCTTTTCAAATATGAAAGCGGCGGGTATGCCATATAATCCTGTGAATCCAAGCTGCAGCACTCCAAGGGCAAAAGCGTCCACCTTATCGCTCTTGACGGCCTTTTCCATTATTATTATGTGCACCGAATACGCAAGCGAGCAGCCAAGGCAAAGTATATCGCCAAAAGCGAGCGTAAATGAGGAACTAAGCGTCATAAGGGCAACGCCTATGAGCGTGAGCGGCATAATAAATATGAGCTTTTTATCCGGCTTCTGCTTTTTGAATATGAAAAGTATCACCGGCGTTATTATGCCCGCGAGCGTGCACAAAAAGCCCGCGTTTGAAAGCGATGTGTACATTTGCCCTATAGTGCAGCAGATATACACTAAATACAGCACAAAGCCCAATATCGCCGCATATTTCACCGTTTCGCGGCTCGCCTTGACGCAGCGTTTGAAAGCTATCAAAAACGCGACTAAAAACCCCACCAGAAAGCGCGCGCTTATAAGCGTGAACGGGCCAAGCTCCACAAGGCATCTATCCGCGAAATAATACGATGTGCCCCAGAAAAAAGTTACCGCCAGCAGCGATATATTGGAAATAAAACGTTTTTTATCCATTAAATACCTCGTTTTGAGTTAAGGAGCACATTTCAAGGCTCATTTTAAACAACCGCTCAGCATCGGCCATATTCTTTGACGCTTCGCTTGAGGGCGCTATTCTATTCTTAACAAAATACTCGCCGCTCACACCTTCAACCTCCGGCGCACCGGCCAAATACACAGGCGTTTTCGCGCCCTGCCCGGCTGAAATGAGCACGATGCGCGAGAGCCTCGCGATAAGTCTGAACGCGTTATTGCGCCTGTCAACCACTATATTTGACGCCACCACTCCGGGGTGCGCCGCATTTATCGTCACACGGCTGCCCCGCGCCTTTAGCTCCATTGCCAAATAGCGCACGAATAGCAGCGAACAGAGCTTCGAGTGACCGTATGCCAAAAATCTGTTGTAGTGCGCTTTAAGCTCCATATCTGCAAAATGAACATGCGTCCACTTATGCGCGAGGGAGTTTAGCATCACTATGCGCCCCTGCTCCGCCGCGTCGAGCGCGCCAAGCAAAAGCAGCGTGAGGAGAAACGGCCCGAGATAATTCACCTCAAGGTGCGTTTCATGCCCGTCAGCGGTTTCGGCGCGGGCGCGGCCAAGCATGCCCGCGTTATTCACAAGAATATCGAGCCTTTGATGCGTTTTCAAAAAAACGGCGGCAAATTCACGCACGCTTTTTTCGCAAGCAAGGTCGATAAACCCAAGCTCGAGACGCCGCGACGGATTTTCGCGCATCAGCGCGTTAAGCGCCTCCTCGCCGCGCTGCTTGCTTCTGCACGCCATAATAACATGCGCGCCCATATCTGCAAGCTCTGCCGCAACGGCGCGGCCTATGCCGGAATTTGCTCCGGTAACTATTGCAAGCTTGCCCGCTAGTGAAACGCCTGAACTACTCATAACAAAAATATATCACAAAATTAGCTTATTTTAAAGCAATTTGGCAAGTATATGTTGCGCGCCATCGCGAGTATACAATATAATAGTTTAAAGGGGGGCAGCCCATGCTACGACAAACGGAGACTTCCCCGTTTCGCACGCACCGCTCCGAGCGAATAGCTTACGGCGCGTATTTCTGCGGTCAGGAACTTATTTTCTCCTTCATAACCGGATATTTAATGCTCTATTACACGGATTATCTGCTTATACCCGCACTGGCGGCTTCTGGCATATTTTTTGCAGCCGAGCTGTTCGATGTGGTAAACGAGCCGCTTTTTGGCATGCTGCTTGATAAGCTGCGCTTTAAATCCGGCCGCTTTAAGCCATGGACGGCGTGCAGCGCTTTTATTTTGCCGCTTTTGACGCTGGCGCTCTTTATTCTGCCCGCGAGCGCCCATGTTAATATAAAGATAGGCTATTCCGCCGTTATGTATATCCTGTGGGGCATAGCCTATATGGTTGGCGACGTGCCCGCGCACGCGCTGTCAAGCGTTATGACGGATAACCTGCACGAGCGCAGCACGCTCATCACAGCCGCCCGCCTTGCCTGCATGGCCACGGGGCTTGCGGTTTCGGCGGGCATAGTGCCGATAATCAATGATTTCGGCTTCACAGCCGCAGCTTTAGTTAGCTGCATGCTCGCATACATAGTGATGCTGCCGTCGCTGCGCTTTTTAAAGGAGCGCGCGGCTGTGCGTCCTGAATCGGACAGGCACGACATAAGGGCAATACTCGATTATCTCAAGGATAATAAGCCCATGCTTTATTTCTACATAGCCGTTATCATAAAGGGTGCGCTCGACGTTGGGCTGACAAGTTATGTGTGCAAATACTGCTTTGGCAGCATTGAATATATATCCGTGCTCACGCTTTCCTCCGCGCTGCCTCTCATAATAGCGTATATTGCCCTTCCATCGCTTTTAAAGCGCTTTGAGAAGCACGCACTTTACGAGCTTGGCGTTATAGGCAGCATAATAATGAGCGTGGTTATCTATTTTATTGGCTATGGCAATGTGGCGGTGTTTATTGTGCTGGCGTGCATGCGCTCCGTTTTGAGCGCGCTGCCCGGCATACTTATATACACAATGGCCGCCGACCTTGTTGAATACGGCCATTATAAAACCGGCTCGCGCCGCGAGGGACTAACCTTTTCAATTCAATCCTTCGCGCACAAGTTCTCAGCATCTATGGCGGCCATGCTTACGGGCATTATTTTGAGCCTGCTAGGCTATGACGAGCACGGTGAGGCGCTCTCGCGCACCGCTATGGATAAGCTGTGGCTTATATATCTGCTGCTGCCGGCGGCCGGCAAGCTCATTTCATTGCCGCTGCACGCCAAATCAAAGCTCAGCGATGCCGACGTGCAGCTCATGGCGCATGTCAACAGCGGCGTCGCCACAAATGACAACCCTGACGCATCTGCCAAATAAAGTAACCTTTATTTGGCAACAAATGTGAACATGATGCATATTTTTTTGCCAAGTGTTCCAATTTTGTGACGCGCGTGTTAAAATAAGTAATTATAACTGAACTGTAACCACTACACTGTTGCTCGAGGTATGCAAAATGAATTATTTGGAATCAAATCCGGCGCTTGTGGATATAATGCGGCAGATAGAAGAGACGCGCATGAGCGATACAAGGCAGGAAAAGACGCTTTGTTTAAAGCTTAGAAAAATGGCTGCGGAATACAATTCCGAATATGCCGCCTGTTTTGCCGAAACCTACCTTGGCGACTACTATATCTCCATGAACGACACGCAGAACTGCTTTGTTCAGGTGAATAAGGCGCTCACCATGAACAAGGCCGCGGGCTATACGGATCTGTTGCTTTTCAGTTATAATCTTTGCGGCATGGCCTATTCCACCAACGGCGAGGGCAGCGTGGCGATAGACTACTATATTCAGGGGCTCAACGCCTCAAAAAAGACCAATGATTATTTTTATCAGGCAAAGATATACAACAATATAGGCGACACGCTCATTCGCATACACAGATA
>CAZUUR010000210.1:0-3674 GCA_964622815.1 uncultured Oscillospiraceae bacterium
TGGCAAGATATACGGATTCCGTTTGCAGACAGTGCCGCAGGGAGGGCGAAAAGCTTTTCCTCAAGGGCGATCGTTGCTACACCGCCAAGTGTGCCGTTATAAAGCGTCACACCCCTCCGGGACAGCACGGTCAGGCGAGAGCCAGAAAAATGTCCGACTACGGCGAGCAGCTTCGTGAAAAGCAGAAATGCCGCCGTGCTTACGGTGTATTAGAATCCCAGTTTAGGAAATACTATGACATGGCCTCGAATATGCGCGGCGTGACCGGCGAGAACATGCTCTGCCTGCTTGAGCGCAGGCTGGACAATGTTGTGTTCCGTCTTGGTTTGGCGCTTAGCCGTCCGATGGCGCGTCAGATGGTAAATCATGGTCTCATTCGCGTTGACGGCAAGAAGATAGACATAGCTTCTTATATCGTCAAGCCCGGTCAGGTGCTTACAATTCGTGAGCGCAGCAGGGATATGGAACATTTAAAGGTTCTGCGCGAGGAAGGTTCCAACAAGCCCATACCCAAGTGGCTCGAGCTTGACGCGGCTAACCTTCAGGGAAGAATAGCGGCAATGCCGCAGCGCGAGGATATAGACCTCACCGTCAAGGAGCACTTGATTGTTGAGTATTATTCTAGGTAATCGGAGCGCTCAGACCCTTATCGACTGACCGAGAATCAAGAGAGGGGAATAAAGAATGATAGAAATCGAGAGACCGAAGATCGAAAGCTCGGACATGACCGAAACATACGGCAAGTTCACCATAGAGCCGCTTGAGCGCGGGTTTGGCACAACGCTCGGCAACTCGCTGCGCAGAGTGTTGCTTTCGTCGCTCCCCGGCGTCGCGGCGTCATCGATAAAGATAGACGGCGTGCTCCATGAGTTCTCCACCATTGAAGGCATTAAGGAAGACGTGACGGAGATAGTGCTAAATATAAAGGCTATCTGCGCTAAGCTTCACTGCGACGGCCCGAAAAAGGTTATCATAGAAAGAACCGGCGAGTGCGAGGTCACCGCGGGCGATATAAACGACGACTCGGACGTTGAAATAGTCAATCCCGAGCTGCATATCGCCACGCTTGGCCCCAACGCAAGGCTCTATATGGAGATAGTGCTTGAGCGCGGCCGCGGCTATGTTGTGGCTGATAAAAACAAAAGGCCCGATATGCCTATTGGTCAGATAGCGGTAGATTCGATATTCACGCCGATACGCAAGGTCAACTTCAAGGTTGAGGATACTCGCGTAGGTCAGCAGACGGACTATGACAAGCTCACCTTAGAGGTCTGGACCGATGGCAGCATCACGCCCGAGGAGGCCGTGAGCTATGCCGCCAAGATACTCACCGAGCATCTTGCGCTGTTTGTAAACCTCACCGAGCATGTGCACGGCGTTGAGATTATGGTCGAAAAGGAAGAGGACAAGAAGGAGAAGATACTCGAGATGACTATCGAGGAATTGGATCTCTCCGTCCGCTCCTACAACTGCCTCAAGCGTGCGGGCATCAATACGGTAGACGAATTGGTGCAGCGCAACGAGGAGGAAATGATGAAGGTTCGCAACCTTGGGCGCAAGTCGCTCGAGGAGGTGCAGCTCAAGCTGCAGGGACTGGGACTTTCGCTTCGAGATAACGAAGACTAATATAGGAGGATAGCACAATGCCCAACCGTAAGTTCAGTATGCAGGGCGACGAACGCAACGCGGCGCTTCGCAATTTGACCACCGCGCTGCTTTGGAATGGCAAGCTCATCACCACTGTGACACGCGCCAAGGAAGTTCGCCCGATAGCCGAGAAGCTTATAACTCTCGCTGTTAAAGAATATAAAAACACCGTTACCGTTGAGAAGGAAACTCGCAACGATAAGCAGCAGATCGTCAAGGTCGAAAAGACCAACGAT
The DNA here is from genome assembly GCA_964622815.1 of uncultured Oscillospiraceae bacterium. Taxonomy (GTDB): domain Bacteria; phylum Bacillota; class Clostridia; order Christensenellales; family CAG-138; genus CAZUUR01. The sequence continues at coordinate 1,884 of CAZUUR010000210.1, forward strand.
CTGCCCAGCAAGCTCCATGCTCGCCGCGAAATGATGGCTTATCTTTACAATGTGCCTCTCAAGAAGGAAAATAAGGAGACTAAGCCCGAGTACGCCGAGCGCATGAAGGCCACTCCCAATCCTGTTATTGAAAAGCTCTTCCGTGAGCTCGCTCCCAAGTACGACGCCAGGAAGCAGGAAGGCAAGAACGGCGGTTACACCCGCATTCTCAAGCTTGGGCCCCGTCGTGGCGACGGTACCGAGATGGCTATGATAGAGCTCATCTAACAAAGAGAATAGAGTTTTGTTTGCGGGCGGGTCTTGACCCGCCCAAATTATTTATCTGGCTGCAATAAGGCCGCCGTCTTATACCCTCAAAATTTATTTAGGAGGCCGCAGATGGAAAATGAAATCATACCACCGCAGGCTGATAACGCCACGCCCGCGCCGGCAGACCCCCAAAAGGCGTTAAAGACGTTCGCGCTAATAGCGCTCGCGCTGACGGTGTATATCTTATTAACGAGCGCCTTGCAGATCGGTTTGGCGCTGATAAGCAAAGAGCTTTTGCTCGATGTGAAGCTTTCAAGCGATAATTCGTGCGCTTCCAAGGAGCACTGCGGGCGGCATCACCCTAAAGCCCGTAAATCTGCTTTCCTACGCCGCTGTTGCGTTCGCGCTGATGTATGTGGGCAATCTCTTGGGCACGGGGCTTATGGCAGCGTATGACGCTATTTTAGGCACGCAGTCCATAAACGTGGCCGAAGCGCTCGTCACGCAGACTAGTCCGCTTTATAATCTATTATCGGTTGCGATACTCGCGCCCATATTTGAGGAGCTGCTTTTCAGGCGCTTTATTATGGATAGGATATTGCCATACGGCGAATTGAACGCGTGCATATTTTCCGCGCTCACATTTGCGCTGTTTCACGGCAATTTCTTTCAGTTCTTTTATGCGTTCGGCATAGGGCTGCTATTTGCCTATATATACGCAAAGACGCGCAATGTGCTTTATCCCATGCTGCTTCACGCCATAATCAACCTTATGGGCGGAGTGGTGAGCGTTGCGGTGATAAACAGCGGCAGCAATGTGTTTGCAATGGCGTATGGCTATGCGGTGCTGCTCCTGCTCGCGGCGGGCGTTGTGTTGCTTGTAAGGCACAGAAAAGATGTGAAGTTCCAGCCGCCCGAGCTTAACCTTCAAAAACGCACAAAAACAGTGTATTTCAACGCGGGAATGATAGTGTTCTATATCTCATGCCTTGCGTTGTTCGCGGTGAATATGGGGCTGATAAAGGCATAAAAACGAACAATGTGCTAAACGGAGCAATATGCTCCGTTTTTTTATGCCTTACCATATACGATATACCGGTTCTTCCCCTTCGCTTTTGCTTGGTATAGCGCTTCATCAGCTCGGGTGAAAATATCATCGAATGTGCTGTCGGTAGGAAGCGCTATCGCAATGCCGACGGATATGGTTACCATGGAATCAAAGTCCAGCTCCTTGCCAAGCGCGTTCACTTTTTTATAGCATACGTTTAGCCGCTCAAGCGCCGCGTCCATATCCTTTACATCGTGCAGGAAAACGGCAAACTCATCGCCGCCTATGCGGCCCACCACATCGTCCGCGCGAAATGTGTTTTTTGCGGCGGAGGCTATGCCCGCGAGCACCGCGTCGCCGGCAGGGTGACCAAAGGTGTCGTTTATATGCTTAAAATCGTCCGCGTCTATCACCATGAACACGCAGCGCCCGCGCCGCTTGTCCTTTAGCGCGGCTGTAATGCGCTCCTGAGTGGTCGCGCGGTTGAACAGCCC
>CAZUUR010000211.1:0-505 GCA_964622815.1 uncultured Oscillospiraceae bacterium
GATAAGGTGTTCCGCAGCGTGAACTCCAAGGTATTTGACGAGGCCGAAAACCGCATGCACACCATAAAAGCGGTAATGGTCGCCACGATAGGCAAGCAATAAAATTTGTCAAAGCAAAAAGACCTCCCGAAAAAGGGGGGTCTTTTTTGCGTTTTGGCATATTGACATGCCAATGCAATACCAATACAATTACATAAGGATGTTATGGGATGTAAGGCGGTGGCTTAATGAGATTTATCGGCGGCAAAACAGCTTTGCGTAACGCCGAAACCCCGGAAAGCGCCGCCGGGCACGTTGTTGGTATATACGCAAAGCCCCGTGATATCCACGTTTTGAAAATGATACGGTCCGCCCGCGTGGGTGCAGGCGCGCTGAAGCACCGGCCCCCCCAGCGACGCGTACGCGCCGCAGTCGCTGATCAGCAGCGCCTTCATCGCCGTCAGGTTTCCCTCGGCGTCGCAGGCGGTCGTCATGTCGATTTCCATTGCGTGCCGCTTGACGTGTA
>CAZUUR010000211.1:515-3671 GCA_964622815.1 uncultured Oscillospiraceae bacterium
TTAATGATATAGCTATGGTAATAACTAAAAACACAGATGGCAGCTAAAGCGTTTTTTGTGATATGTTTTCAGGCACGGGCACGGTGGCAAAATATTTCAAGCCCAAGTATGAAGTATATACAAATGATGCATTATACTTTTCATACGTTATACAAAAGGCTATGCAGATGATACCTTTGAGATAACACAAACGGGGTTAGCGCTATCAAGAGCGAGAGATTATGAAAGCAATGATATTTCAGACGATGAAAAGAGTCTGTTGATTGATGCCATTTTGGCTTATCCGCCGGCAATTCGAGTTTTAAAGCTGTTATCAATGGACGATGATGCGCACCTTACCAAATTTGAAATCGGGAAGCAGTTAGGCTTTGTTGGCGAGGACGGCTTTACAAGTATGCCGCAGAAATTATTGATACAAGCTTTGTCAGAATGCGAAACTGCAAAAGAACGAAACTCTATGAAAGCAGATTGGGAAGGCTCATCTGATAAATATGCAAGAATGATCGCCGGTTGGCTTGAAAAGTTAGGATTAGTAAAAAAAGCTGCCAAAACGGTTATGGTAAAAATTGGCAAGGAAGAATATACGGATACTATCGGTCAGGCTTATATGATAACCGCGGCGGGTTTAACTGCATTGAGAAGATCTCAAGGCAAAAGCAAGCACAAAAGAATTGCAAAAAATGTTTGTTGGGAGATGTTTGCAACAAAGGGCTGTGACAGGGAGTACATTCGCACAAGGCGAGCGCTTATTCTCAAGTGTTTATGTGAAAATACAGCGTTTGTTCCCGCTGAGAAGCTGGTTGCGCTTTTGTCCGGCAATGGAGAAACTATCGAAACAATTTGTGATGATATAAACGGTTTTATCAATATAGGCATGGATATAACCATTAAATCCTATTCATATAAACTAAACGATTTAGTAAACGAATTTACTGTTCCGATAACACAAAAGCTGGTAAAATCCGATTTATCCGCGGCAAAGGACGAGCTGCGTTCAAAGCTGTCAGCTGTGCCTCATGAATATCTATCGCTTCTTGATATGGCATACGATAGCACTCAAAATAGATTGTTTGAAATGAAAACTTTAGAATTGCTAACAGATGAATGCAAATTTAAAGGATTACACTTGGGCGGCAGCAGAAAGCCGGACGGCATAATTTATACCGATGATTTAATTGAAAACTACGGGGTGATCATTGACACCAAGGCTTATCCCAAGGGATACAATTTGCCAATATCACAAGCTGATGAAATGGAAAGATATATTGGTGAGAACCAAACAAGAGATGAAATGATAAACCCAAATAAGTGGTGGGAAAATTTTGAGAGCGGCATAGAATCCTATTATTTCATGTTTGTTTCCGGCCACTTTAAGGGGAATTTTGTTTCGCAAATCCAAAGGATAAGCCGAAATAAAAATGTTAACGGAGCCGCAGTTAGCATCACAAATTTATTGCTTATGACAGAGCTTTATAAGCGTGGCTTGTTGACACACGAAACGGTTGGCAAAACCGTATTTGTAAATGCACAGTACCAAGCATGAAAGACTTTTATCTCATTACCCACCATAGCCCGTGCAGGTTGCAGTACGCATAGGCGGCGACGACGGTTTCGCCGTCTGTTAGGGCGAAGGTGGCGCTGGGCGCTTCGCACGGAGCTAGGCAGCGGCGCTGGCCGCCCTTATCAGTTTGCAAATATATCCACTGTATGTAATGCTCGGCCATCATCGGGTGCGTGACCTCGCCAATGCTTACGGTTACGAGCGCGCCCGCAGCCGTGATAACGGGCAGGTGCTTTTCGCGGCTCGCGTCCGTGCTGCACGGGATTAGCCCTTCCATGGGCTCGCCGCAGCAGTGAACGGCAACGCCGGAGTTATGCACCATACCTATGAGATTGCCGCATTTATTGCATCTAAAAAATTTAAGGCCGCGAACCGATTTCATGCATAATCTCCTCCCATAGCGCAGGAAAGCCGAACACATGCGCCTATTCGGCCTGATTTTTGGCCGATGCTGTGTTGTCGTCAGTCGGAATACTCCCGGTATTCCTCCCTCCTCCGCCTTGCATCGACCTAAAAATCAGGCCGAATAGGTCGGAGAGCTTTAATTCGCTTAAAATCGCGAATTAAAACCGCATGGGTTCGACTTTCCTGCGCTATTATATGCGCTTAGTGTATCACCCGAGCTTATAAAATACTATCGCGCCCATGTGAACACATTGCGACAAAATCGCGCGATGAACGCGAGGCTTTGCCGCCGTTTTGGTGAGCGCCTGTGCTTTATCAACCAATACAGGCGTAATGTGTATATTATACATGATATAATTTGGCGTTTTTGCTTAATATATTGGTATTTCGCTAAAAATGTGTTTACACTGAAAAAAGAAAGCGCATCATTATGCAGGAGGTATTGTAATGACTCAATTTGCAAAAAGAATGGACGGCATAACCGGCAGTGCGATAAGGGAGCTGTTCAAGCTGCTTGACAAGGGTGACATAATCTCCTTCGGCGGCGGCAATCCGTCGGCCGATTCGTTTCCCGTGGCCGATGTGCGCAAGATAGCCGACGAGCTGCTTGACACTCAGGGCGCAATGATACTTCAATATGCCGCCACGAGCGGTTATGTCCCTTTAAGGCAGGGACTTATAGACACGCTTTACAAGCGCGCGGGCGTGACGGCCGCCATCGACGAGGTGCTGCCCGTTTCAGGCTCTATGCAGGGTGTTGATCTTTTATGCAAGATATATCTTGACAGGGGGGACGCCGTGATAGTGGAAGCGCCCACCTTCCTTGGCACGCTCCAGACGCTGCGCATATACGGCGCAAATATAATAGGCGCGCCGTCGGACGATGAGGGCGTTGATACAGATGAGCTTGAAAAGCTCTTTAAGCTGCACAAGCCCAAATTTTTCTATTGCATACCCACGTTCCAAAATCCGTCGGGCAAGACGCTTGGGGTTGAGCGCAGGAAGAAGATAGCCGAGCTTGCGGATAAGTACGACGTGATGATACTTGAGGACGATCCGTACCGCGATCTTCGCTACAGCGGCGAGGCGCTGCCCGCCATAAAGACATTTGATAAATCAGGCCACGTTATAATGCTAAACAGCGTATCAAAGCTTATTTCGCCGGGTATCCGCGTTGGCGCGGTGCTCGC
>CAZUUR010000212.1:0-3666 GCA_964622815.1 uncultured Oscillospiraceae bacterium
CTATGTATTGTACCTCAACACCCGCAGGTTTAGAAGACCTTTTTTGACAGTCTGAGGCCGTCTCACACGAGACGGCCTCATCGTTTCTTTACAGCTTCCCAACCAATTCCTGATATTCCATAAACAACCTTGCCACATGATACCCGTCGTTTACGGCGTGGTTTGCGTATACGGTGAGCGGAATGGCCGCCTTGCCGTCCTTTTTCTCAAGCTGCCCGAATGTGAGTATGGGCGTGAAATATGTTGCGCAGTGCTGCAAGCAGAACGAAACGCCAGTCGTCTTTACCCAAGGCACAGCCGAAATATTTATCATATTCGGCACAAGCGACTCCTGCGGGTGATATTTATCCACATTTTTGTATTTCTCGCGCACGGCGGCTATTTCCTTCACCTGCTCAAGCGTATCGGGCTTATATTCAACCACGAGCGCTTTAACGTTGTCCGAGGTCATTTTATCGAATATGAGCGGGTGCATAACGTCGTAGCAGACGAAGCTGTCGTCCGCGCTCCAGCCATAGCGAAATTCGCGGTGCGCGTTGAGCACCTGCATCACCGTGGCCACGAGCAGCGGATATAGCTTTTCGCCTGTATCATGCGAGAATTGGTATAGCCTGGTTATATCTATATCGGAAGTCAAGGTGAAGCCGCAGCCGTTGCTTACAAAAAACTCGTATTCGTCCTTGCGCTCCCATGCGTCTATGTCTATCTTTTGAAAATTTGTGTTCATAATGCTTAACTCCATAAATATAAGGTTAAAAAACCAAACGAGGGGCATCGGGGACGCCGCCTCATGCGGTTTGCACGAATGAGACCCCAGTAGAGGCGGATATTATCAGCCCGCGGCATCGCACCTGCACGCGCGGCGGGTTCAGGGGAACCCGCCCTACGAAACCCGTCATATATAACCCGTCATACGGAACCCAGCCGGTTTTTAAAACATGTTTTCGCGCTCATTGGGTTTATCCGCATCGTCCTCCTGATAAAAGCCGGTCATGCGCGGCTTATATTCGGTGAGCTTTGAAAGCTTGGGCTCAAATGCGCGTATGATAAAAAATGCGCCGAATGCGAGCAGCACACCCCCCACTGCCGCGTATAGATCGCCAATGGTAGAGCCTATCCCTGCGCCCACTATTAAGCCTATTATAGGCACGCCGTACATAATAAGGCTCGCCTTGAAAACACTTTTGCCGTGCAGCTCAATAACCACCTGATCGCCCGCCGCAGCCTTGAGCGTGTTATCTATCTCAATATCCGCCTCGTTGCTGCCAAGGTGAAAGCATGCGTTGCAGTGGCCGCAGGCGTCGGTGCGCTTGAAGCGCACCATCGCCTTTTTATCCTCAACCTTTATCACTGTGCCAATGTTTTTCATTTGTTGCCTAAGCCTCTGTTAAAAGACCGCCCTTTCTCGGTTCTTTTCATGCACCGAAAATTACTCTTCGGAGTCTATTTTTATGTGCAGCTCCTCAAGCTGTATGTCGTCCACCACGTCAGGCGCGTTGGACATAAGGCAGGAGGCGTTTTGCACCTTGGGGAAGGCTATTGTGTCGCGTATGCTTTCGGCGTCGGTGAGCAGCATAACTAGCCTGTCAAGCCCGTAGGCAAGGCCGCCGTGCGGGGGAGTGCCATATTTAAACGCGCTCATCAGGAAGCCAAAGCGCTCCCACGCCTGCTCGTGTGTGAACCCAAGCGCGGTAAACATGCGCTCCTGCAATTCAGATGAATGTATGCGGATAGAGCCGCCGCCAACCTCGTTGCCGTTCATAACTATATCGTAGGCCTTGGCGCGTACTGCACCGGGGTCTTTTTCAAGCATGTCAAGATCCTCGTCGCGCGGTGAGGTGAAGGGGTGATGCATCGCCATAAAGCGGTTTTCCTCCTCGCTCCACTCAAGCAGCGGAAACTCGGTTACCCAAAGCAGATTGAACTTGGTTTTGTCGATAAGCTCAAGCCGCCTGCCAAGCTCAAGACGCAGCGCGCCCAAGGAGGCGAATACAACGGTGTTCTTCGCGTCCGCCACAAAGAAGGCTATATCGCCCTTGTCTATGTTGGCGCGCTCCTTTATGGCTGCAAGCTGTTCATCTGTAAGGAATTTTGCAAAGGAGCACTGCATGCCCTCGTCCTTCATGCTCATCCACGCAAGGCCTTTCGCCTTATAGGTTTTAACAAATTCGCCAAGCTCGTCTATCTGCTTGCGGGTGAATTTGTGCGCCGCGTTTTTGGCGTTTATAAGCCTGACGCTGCCGCACGCTTCAAGCGCTGAGGTGAACACGGAGAAGCCGCAGCCCTTTACAATATCGCTCACGTCGTTAATTTCAAGGCCGAAGCGCGTGTCCGGCTTATCCGAGCCGTAGCGCTCCATAGCGTCCTTGTATTTGATGCGCGGAAGCGGAAGCTGCAGATCAATATTCTTTACCTGCTTCATGAGCTTCTTTAAATAGCCCTCGTTCATGGCGATAACGTCGTCCTCGTCCACAAATGACATTTCAAGGTCTATCTGCGTAAATTCAGGCTGACGGTCGGCGCGAAGATCCTCATCGCGATAGCAGCGGGCTATCTGCATGTAGCGGTCGTAGCCGGAGAGCATCAGAAGCTGCTTAAATAGCTGCGGGCTCTGCGGCAGCGCGTAAAACGTGCCTGGGTGCAGGCGGCTCGGCACAAGATAGTCGCGTGCGCCCTCGGGAGTGCTCTTGCAAAGCGTTGGCGTTTCTATTTCGAGGAAGCCGTTGTCGGAGAAATAATCGCGCGCGCACTTGGTTATCTCATGGCGCGTGGTGAGTATCTTTTGCATCTTGGGACGGCGCAAATCGAGATAGCGGTATTTTAAGCGTACCTGCTCGGCAACGTTTAAATTATCGTCTATATAGATAGGCGGCGTTTCTGAGGTATCGAGTATTTTCAGCTCGCTCACGCGCACCTCAAGCTCGCCTGTGGGCATGTTCTTATTCACCATATCGGGCGAGCGAAGCTCAAGCGTGCCCTTTACTGCAAGCACATATTCGCTGCGGATAGCTTCAGCCTGCTCAAAGACCTTTTTGTCTATCGTGCTCTCGTTAAATACAAGCTGCATAACGCCGGAGCGATCGCGCAGGCCTATGAATATCAGCGAACCGAGATTGCGCCATGTGCCAGCCCAACCCATGAGCAGCACTTCCTTGCCCACCTCGCTTCGCGTAGGCTCGGCGCAGCGGTGCGTTCTTTTCCAACCGGATAGCAATTCTGCCATTTTTTTAACCTTCCTTCAATATCTTTATTTAGCTTAACAGCCTTTTGACTTCCGGCAGGAAATCGAAAAGCTTTACCGTCGTTTCTTCGCCGTTTGACATATCCTTGAGTTTTATTTGGCCGCTTTGCAGCTCGTCCTCGCCCAAAATGGCCACCAAGCGCGCCTTTAGCTTATCGGCATACTTGAACTGTGCTTTGAAGCTCCGGCCAACATGGTCAAATTCGGCCGAAATGCCGTTTTCACGAAGCTGCTTTATAAGCTTTATGCCCTCATGACGGGCATTTCCCCCCATTGGCGCAATGTAGACGCTCGCACACTGAGGTTCGGGTATGGGCTTAAATTGCTCGGCAACCAGCAAAAGCCGCTCTATGCCCATGCCAAAGCCTATCCCGCACAGCTCCGGCCCGCCAAGCTGCGCAATAAGCCCGTCATAGCGGCCGCCG
>CAZUUR010000213.1:0-3637 GCA_964622815.1 uncultured Oscillospiraceae bacterium
CACTTGACCATTTTTCAGTATTTCCATAATTACCTCTTTGTTATGTGGTTTATAAAACGGACGCAGGGGGAGCCGCTTGCTGTGGTGGCAGGGGCTTGCTCCCGCCGCCACATTCGTCAAAATTCGGCAGGGCGTCTAAAGCAACCCGAAGGTTTGCATTGCCGCCGCCCCCTACGGGGGACGCTGTCCGAAACGTCGGCGGATAATCCCCCCTACAGCTCGACGCCTTTATCCATATACCACTCGATGCCGTGCCTTCTTAGCTCCTGCCAAGTGATAACGTCCGTCCGCCTTCCGTCCTCAAGCCTTATCGCCCTATCGGTGCAGGAATAGCAGGGGTCTATGGCGGCTATGGTTATAGGCACGTCCGCGAGGTAGCCGCCCTCAAGCATGTGCTGCATGCCGTGCCAGTTGCACTCGCTCGGCGCTCTCACGCGCACACGCGCGGGCTTGTCGCTCCCGTCGGACACGATAAAATGCATATCCTCGCCGCGCGGCGCTTCAACCCTTACAAGCGCCTCGCCCGCGGGTATCCTGCGCGGCACGCGCACCGTCAGCTCGCCCTGCGGCATATTTTTAAGCGCCTCTGTGATAAGACGTATTGATTCAAGCATTTCCTTGAGCCGCACCACGGTGCGCCCATACACGTCGGCATGCTCGTCTGTCACTTCGTTCACGCGTATTTCGCGGTATGCGCCGTAAGGCTCTAAAACGCGCACGTCCCCCGGCACGCCCGCTGCGCGGGACACCGGTCCTGTTGCACCAAATTTGAGGCAGTCCTTTTTGGATAGCCTGCCCACGTTCATGAGCCGTGCCTTTAGTGTTTCCTTTGTGGAGGCGACGTCTATAAAGCCAAATATCTCCTTTTCAAGCGTGTCGAGCATAGCGAGAATGTCGCATGAAAGCGGCTCGTCAATATCGCGGCGAACGCCGCCAAGGCAGTTTATGCCGTAATTTATGCGGTTGCCGCCGAGGACGGCCATAATGTCGAGCACAGCCTCCCTGTCGCGCCAGGCGAGCATAAACAGCGTGTCAAAGCCTATCTCATGCCCCGCTACGCCCAGCCATAGTAAATGGCTGTGCAGGCGCTCAAGCTCCGCCGCAATAAGGCGGATATACTGCGCGCGCGGTGGCGCTTCCACCCCCGCAAGCTCCTCAACGGCCATGCAGTAGGCGGTGGTGTGCGCGTGCGAGCAAATGCCGCAAACGCGCTCTATAATATAGAGATCCTGAATATATGTGCGGCTCTCGCACGCCTTTTCAAGCCCTCTATGGTTGTAGCCTATCTCAATTTCCGCTCCGCGCACGCGCTCGCCCTCAAGCGTTATGCGGAAGCTCGACGGCTCGTCGAGCGACGGGTGCTGCGGGCCTATTGGTATGCTCACCAGATTTTCCTGCTCGCTTGGGTGCGGCGCGACAATCTTTTGAGCCTTTTGCGCGTCCATCTTCTGCTCAAGCCCAACAGCGCTCCATTCCTTCCTAAGCGGCCACTCGTTCTTGGGCCAGTTATCCGGCAGCGGATAGCGCCTGCCCTTTTTAAGCCCCTCCACCTTGACGCCGAAAAGATCCTCAAGCTCGCGCTCAAACAGCGTGAACGCGGGGTAAATCTCGGTCATGGTGGGTATATGCGCATTAGACTTGGGCGTTTTCATGCAAAGCGTCACAAGCACGTTATTCTCGCCGGAGATAATATAGTGTATGCCAATGTGGTCGCCCTCGTCCGTGCCGAGCACGTTATGCCCCTTTTTGAGACCCATTTCATAGCATGCAAAATGTATGCACTCGTTAAGCTCGTCCTTTGAGAGCCAACCGGTTTGCACGCGCATGGGACGCGGGGAGGATATGCGCCCCTCAAGCCACGAAAACTCGGCGGTGAGCAGCTTAATTATCTCATTTTCCATGGGTCTCCTCCTTATTAGCTTTTGATGCGCTGTTATCAAGCGTGGCAAGCAGCTTGTCAACTGCGCTGATAATGGCCTCCGGCCGCACTGCGCAGCCGGGAATATAAGCATCGACGGGTATCACGGTGGAAATGCCGCCCTTTACGCAGTAGCACCCATCAAAAATGCCGCCGGAGCACGCGCACGCGCCCACGGCTATAACGAATTTCGGCTCGGACATCTGCTGATAAATCTCAATGAGCTTATCCTTCACCTGCAATGTCACAGCGCCAGTGCACACGAGTATATCCGCGTGACGCGGGCTGCCCTGCTTGACAACGCCCGCGCGCTCAAGGTCGAAACGCGGCGTTAGCGCGTCCACCACCTCAATGTCGCAGCCGTTGCACGCGCCCGCGTTAAAGTGGATTATCCAGGGCGATTTTCGCTCGCCCCAGGCGATAGCTTTTTCCAGTAGCTTCATAGTAATATCATCCTTTCATCGGAATCAAGGGGGTGGCAAACGCGGTACAGGGTCACTTCCTGAATATTATCACGAGCGCGAGCCCGCCCGCCGCAACGTATGCAAGCGGAAGCCACGTCGTCCCCTTGGGCGCGGTTGTCACCACCATCACAAGCACATGCATAACGCAGAATACGAAAGCGTATTTAACGAACTGCTTGTAATCAGGATTGACGTAATTCTCGTAATTCGTCTGACCGCAGGCGTAAGGCTCAAGCGCGCCCGTCTTATCCGCGTCGTCGGCGTTCTTGTGCGCTTTTTTCTCATAGCGCCTCAAATAAAGCATCATTGCCCCGAATATCACCATGAATATGATGAATAATACAGGCGGTTTAAGCAAAATTTCCATTATATCCTCCCAATAGGGTTAATATCACTCTCAGCACGGAACATTATTTGCCCAAGGTCTGCTACTGCACAACATTCTAGCACGCAAAAGCGCCCGCAGGGTGCTTTTGCCCAAGGCGAGCGTTTAGCTCGCCATTTACCCCTTTAATCTGCTCAGGTTCCTCACGTCCATGCTCCCGTATTTATGATACAGGCTCGCGGCCATTCCTATACCCACGACCGCTACCACCACCTCTAAAACTATTACCGTGATAACATACGTCTCGCTTAGCGCCACCTTGCCCGCCACATTTCCCGCGAGCAGCAGTGCGAACGTAACGCCCTTCATGGCCACCTCAATGCCTATAGTCATTTTAAGCATGTGATAGGTGCGCACAAGGCAATAGCAGCCTGAAAATATCATCAAAAGCCCAAGCAGCAGCAATAAATAAGTTGGAGTAATCATTTTGAGCTTCCTTTCTTAGTAATTGGGGGTTTTTCTTCCTTAGCGGCATTTTCGCCGCTCTTGGCGACGGTGTGAGAATTTAACTTTCTTTCAAGCTTTTTCTCTCCTCTAAAGAGCACCGTTATCGCCACGCCGCCGCAGAGTATCGCGGCCATTTGCCCCCATACGTCCGCCTGACGCGCACCCCATAAAAGCTCCTTTGTTCCGCTCGCTTCAAAAAGCTTGATATTAAGGCCCTCGCCGCCCACGATAAGCGCAATGAATATCATCATCACGCCAAAGACTATCAAAAGCACCGGCAGCGCCATTGAACGCTTGGTGTCGTTATATTCGTTTAGCAGCTCCGCCTTTGGCGTGTGCGCAAAGCTTATGCCCGCGATAAACACCACCGTCACAAGCCCCGAGCATACCGAAAGCTCAAACATCGACGCCACATTAGCGCCC
>CAZUUR010000214.1:0-3633 GCA_964622815.1 uncultured Oscillospiraceae bacterium
TTTCCGAGCAGGCAAAGCCGCTCCGCAGGGATGTGAAGCTATGCGGCGATATACTGAAACGCTCCCTTATCCTTGCGGAAAAGCAGGAGCAGCTAAAGCAGCTTCAGCAAGAAGAAACAAAGCGTAAGCAGAAAGAGCATACGCATGGGAGAACTGCCACAAAATAAATACTGCATTTTTGAAAAACGGGCAGGACTTATATGGCGCACAGCATATAAGTCCACCATACAAGTCTGATGCAGAGCATAGGATTGTTTTTTGCACACTTGTATGGTAAGATAAGATATAAGTTGGAGGTGCAGTATGCAGGAGCAATATACCCCGCCGTTTTCCATGACGGATGCGATCATTGAAAAAATATCCGAGATCAGCGAGCTTGTCGGCGTTATCACCGCATGGCAGGATATGAACGCAAGTCCGAAGCTGCGGCGCGAAAATCGGATCAAGACCATTCATTCCTCGCTTGCCATTGAAAACAATTCGCTTTCGCTCGATCAAGTGACAGCCATCATTAACGGAAAGCGCATACTTGGAGAGCCACGCGAAATTCAAGAGGTCAAGAATGCCTTTGAAGCATACGAGCGGCTTTTGAGCTTTGACCCTTATTCGATAAATGACCTCTTGACGGCACATCGCGCTCTGATGAACGAGCTTGTCCGCGAAGCGGGAATGTTCCGAAGCGGCGGCGTAGGCGTGTATAAGGGTGAGCAGCTTGTTCACATGGCTCCGCCCGCCAGCATGGTACAGGAGCTTATCGGTAATCTGCTGACATGGGTAGAAACGTCAAAGGCGCATCCATTGGTCAAGAGCTGTGTGTTCCATTATGAATTTGAGTTCATTCATCCCTTTACCGATGGCAATGGCAGAATGGGGCGTATGTGGAACACCTTGCTGCTGTATAAATGGAAGCCCATATTTGCGTGGCTTCCGATAGAAACGCTGATACGGGAAAGGCAGGACGCATATTATGATGCTCTTGGGAAAGCAGATAGAGCAGCGGATGCCACCCCGTTTGTGGAGTTCCTGCTGTCTGTGATCTATGATACGCTCCACGAAATATCCAAAAACCAGCAGGGCGAACAGGACATAAGCCCCGCTGTCCGATTGCTTCTTGAAAAGCTCGATGGAGACACGCTTTCAGCGGGGCAAATCATGGAGCGATTGGGATTGAAAAATCGGGCGTCATTCCGCAAGCTGTACCTTGTTCCCGCGTTGGAGCAGAAGCTAATAGAGATGGAGATACCTGACAAGCCCAACAGCAGTAAGCAGCGGTATAGGAAAAAGCGCTAAAATAGAGTAATCATGTTTAAGGCGTTTCCGAAAGGGAGCGTCTTTTTTGCTGCAAAAAAACAAGTAAAGGAGCTGATGAACAATATGAGCCAACAGGGAGAAGCGGCGGAACAGATCGTCAACATGGCGGCAAACGTGACCGTCAAGGGCGTTGAGTGCGCAACAAATCTTGCGGGCAGGGGCGCGTTGTCCCTTGCCACGTTTTTGATCGCCGTTCTCAAAGACCAGAAGCGCACACAGGGCAAAGCCCGTATGCGCGCTTTCAATGGCAAGGGCTTACACCAGATCAGTTTGAAATTGCTGCCGACATACTCAACAAACTGATAGAGGCGTTTGCAATATCCCACTAATCTATCTTTGAAAAAAACGCGGAGGAAGCACGACACGTAAACGTCGTTTCTTCCTCCGCAGCAGGAGCATTTGCTCCATTTCTTACAGCTTGTTCAGTTGCTTTTGCCGCTCCAACGCGGCGTAGAAATTATCCGTGCGGTATGGGCGCAGCTTGGGGCGCAGGAACCGCACGTTGATGTAGTTTTTCATGAGCTTTTCAAGCGGTTGCCCGTTCTTTTCGTAGATGCCCAGCATGAAGAAGGGCAGCATGACGAGTATCATAACGAGAGCGGCGGCGCTGGTAGCGACGCTTCCTTTCAGTAAAATGAACAGCGGTACGCCGATGAGCGCTCCGCTGCCGAAACAGATCAGTTGCCGCTTGGTGAGGTTGAACATGACCTTTGTTTTCACGCGGGTCAGGTCTTTGGGGATGTCTACATAGGCCACTTGGATTCTCCTTTCCATACAAAAAACGCCCTTTCAAATTGAAAAGACGTTTTCGGCAGTTTATTGAGTTTACAGTTTTTTCGTTACATCCATTTTCGCGTATAATATGCGATGAATCTCTACGGTTTTTTCATCCTCTAATACGGTATAGAAAACATTATAGTTTTCCACCGGCACCATGCGATACTCCGTAGCCAGCGGCTTGATTGTCCGATAGGTCGGATACGCATATGGGAATGTCGCAAGCCGTTCAACGGATTCATCAATCGCATCCACAATCCTCAAGGCTGAATCCGGCGCATGTAGCTGATCTGCAATATACAGCATTAGGTCGAATACATCTTTGCGGGCAGTCGGCAAATAAGTAATCTCATAGGGCTTTTTCATCCGATACCCTTGCCGCAAGCTGCTTGCGCAACTCGCTCATAACCTCTTTATGTGAATATCGCTGATTTGTGGTGCGGGCTTCAACCTCCGCTTCTCGGAGCTTGAAGTACACTTCGCTTTCAAATTGCATCTTCTCGTATGCGTCGCTGCTCATAACAACCATATCCGCATACCCGTTTTTTGTTAAGAAAATAGGCTGCTGCGTTTCGTGTACGGTTTCTGAAATCTCCGTAAACTTGTTCCGCAAATCGGAAACAGGGCGAATGTTAGGCATTTGTTTCACCTCCGCTATTAGGATAAACCAATCTTATCATAATTATGATAGTTTTTCAATGACTGTTCCGAATTCGCTTAATGCGCATTGAACACGGACTTTGCCAAACTACCAGTTTTGAACAGCGTGAAGCACAGCAGCACCGTATATCCCATGCACGTCCAAATAGCTTTCATAATGTCGGTATCGGTAGCGATGGTGCGGACGAGAACGGCATAGATGCCGACGCAGACGATAATCAGAAACGCTTGAAACGCCAGCGCCAGCAGGGAGCGCAAGTAGTTTTGTCCCATCTGCCCCCAATCGCGGTTCATCATGGTCGCCATGGGGATGGGCGCAATGGACGTGACGAGATAGATTTCAATCATTCTGCCGTAGATCACCACAAAGATGCAGACCGTGAGGGCGCTCATGGTCAGCCCCACGAACAGGCTTTGAAACCATAGCCCGAACAGCGGCCCAAGCTCCATTTCCGCAAGGCGGGTGTCGAGACTACCGAGAACGGAGGTAATGTCAATACTCGTTTCCGAGATCACCACGCCCGCCGCGTTTCCCACTACGCTTTGTGCCACATCGAATACGCCCATGACGATAGCCCATGTATTTGTCACGATCATCACGGCACAGAACGTCTTGAACACCCACTTAAAGAACATCCATGTGTCCACGTCGTTGAGGTTGTTGCGGTCAATCACCATCGAAATAAGCTCATAGCAAGCCACAAACGTGAGGATCAGCCCCGCTATGGGGACAATCACGTTTTCCGAAAGCGACTGAATCATGGAAAAGACGCCGCCGTTCCACGCGGCAGGCGTCTTTCCAACTTCTCCGGCAATCTCGCCAATCTGCGAATTGACCGAATCGAACATCCCCGACAGATTTTCCTTGATTCCGGCGCTTAGAAC
>CAZUUR010000215.1:0-367 GCA_964622815.1 uncultured Oscillospiraceae bacterium
TACCGCTAGGCTTCGTTATGGCTATGGCGCCGCTCGCGGAGCTATATTTTAAGGCCAGGCATGAGCGTCCGCTCTTTACCCGCGACTCTATGGCGATACTCGATTCAAACGCCTATTTTATCAATGATAAGGCGCGCAACGAGCTTGGCTTTAAGCCACGCCGCATGAAGGAGACTATGCGCGACACCGTGTTTTTCCTAAAGGAGAGCGGCAAGCTGCGCCCCAGAGCCAACGGTAAAGCTGTCATCGTGTGAGGCGCAAAAGCTTGCGCTGCTTGCGGAGGGCGGAGAACATTCTCGGCTTTGGAGCGCATAGGCGCAGTATTATACGTCCGCTCAGGCGTGATGGCCGATTATTCCTCATGAAT
>CAZUUR010000215.1:377-3629 GCA_964622815.1 uncultured Oscillospiraceae bacterium
TCAAAGTTCAACGAGATAGTTTCCGACTGCACCGCCGTCTACATAAGCCATCGCCTCGCCTCCTGCCGGTTTTTGGACGATATAGCCGTGTTTTCAAACGGGAGCATAGTTGAGCGCGGCACGCACGACGCGCTGTTGGCCGCGGGCGGCGAATATTCTGCGCTGTGGAACGCGCAGGCGCAGTATTATACGTCCGCTCAGGCGTGATGGCCGATTATTCCTCATGAATTTTCGTTTTTTGAGGTTGCTATCTCCTAAAAGTGGGTTATAATGGAGATGTAAAACGTTCCTATTGTAATACTTTTTAAAGGAGATTTTAAATATGCCACTTGTAACAACGAAAGAAATGTTCAAAAAAGCCTATGAGGGCGGGTATGCCATCGGTGCGTTCAACGTGAATAATATGGAGATAATCCAGGGCATCACCGAGGCTGCCAAGGAGCAGCAAGCTCCGCTTATTTTGCAGGTGTCCTCCGGCGCGCGCAAGTATGCAAACCACACTTATCTTGTAAAGCTCGTGGAGGCGGCGGTAATCGAGACGGGGCTGCCTATATGCCTGCATCTTGATCATGGCGATACCTTTGAGCTTTGCAAGAGCTGCATAGACGGCGGCTTCACCTCCGTTATGATAGACGGCAGCCATTTCTCATTCGATGAGAATGTGGCATTAACAAAGCGCGTAGTCGAATACGCTCACGACCACGGCGTTGTGGTAGAGGGCGAGCTTGGCAAGCTTGAGGGCATAGAGGACGATGTTAAGGTGGCCGCAGGTCAAGGCAGCTATACAGATCCAGCACAGGTGCAGGAGTTTGTGCAGCGTACCGGCGTTGACTCATTGGCCATAGCCATAGGCACGAGTCACGGCGCATATAAGTTCAAGCCCGGCCAAAAGCGCGAGCTTCGCTTCGATATTCTTGAGGAAGTGCAAAAGCGCCTGCCCATGTTCCCAATAGTGCTTCACGGTGCGTCGAGCGTAATGCCAGAATACGTTAAAATAATCAATTCCTTTGGCGGCAACATGCCGGACGCTGCGGGCGTACCGGAGGATCAGCTCCGCCAGGCGGCAAAAATGGCAGTTTGCAAGATAAATATAGATTCAGACCTTCGCCTTGGCATGACTGCCACCGTGAGAAAATATCTTGCCGAAAACCCCTCGCATTTCGATCCGCGCCAATATTTAGGGCCTGCGCGCAACGCTATAAAGGATATAGTGTCGCATAAGCTCGTTGAAGTGCTCGGCTGCAATGGCAAGGCGTAGTATTTAAGGTAAAGCATGTTAGAGATCGACGGCATAAACTATCAGGAAACAATAGCTCTTTGCGGGCAGGACGGAGAGGAGCTCATATTTGAGCTTCTCGACGTTGTACCGTTAAGAGATGAAAAATACTATGTTTTGATACCCACAAGCGACGAGGCACAGGAGCCTGAGACGGTTATCCTCAAGCTTGACAAGGGCGACGACGGCGAAGAAGCGGAGCTCGTGGGCCTTTCATCGCAAGCGCTTTTGGACGAGGTGTACGAGATATTCGTCTCGCGCATGCAAATTGACGACGACGCGGATGAATAAACGTTAAGAAAATAAATTTTCGGGCAGAATTTTATTAACGGCGCATAAAGTGCACTATTGCATTTTATGCGCTATTTGTTATAATTATGCTGTGCCTTTGGTATATTATAAAATATAATTAGCTATAAAGAAGGCATAAATGATGTTCTTTGCTGAGGTACATCATATCAAAATGGGGGTAAAAAACAAATGGAAAAAGCTGGCAAGAAAAAACTCAATTTAACCGGCAAAATCTTTATAGGCTTTGCCGCGGGCATCATCGTAGGTCTTGTACTGTATCTCATTCTTGGCGTTGGCGCTAAGGACATAACCGGCACATATATTCAGCCGTTCGGAACGCTGTTTATGAACCTCATCAAGATGGTCATAGTGCCGCTTGTGTTCTGCTCGCTGGTAGTTGGCGCGAGCGGTCTTGGCGACATTAAGTCAATGGGCCGCATAGGCATAAAAACGGTCGTGTATTTCCTTTGCACCACTGCGGTTGCCGTTGTTATCGGCCTTGTGATAGGCAATCTGTTCCAGGTGGGCAAGAACGCGGGCCTCTCGCTTGAGGGTCTTGAGTACACCGCCAAGGAATCCGAGGGCTTTGTGGCGACGCTGCTCAACATAATCCCCACCAACCCCATAAACGCGCTCGCTCAGGGCAATATGCTCCAGATAATCGCGTTCGCGCTGTTCGTGGGCGGCGGCATAACTCTCGTTGGCGCAAAGGCGGAGCCTGTCCGCAAGTTCTTCGATGGGTTTGCCGAAATAATGTATAAGATCACCGGCGGCATAATGATACTCGCGCCCTACGCGGTGTTCGCGCTCATGGTAAACGTTACCGCAACTTATGGCCCGAGCATACTCGGCCAGTTCCTCGTTCTAATAGTCGCCGTGTACCTTGCGTGCATACTCCACGCGGTTATCACCTATTCCATCACCGTCAAGACCATGGGCAAATACAGTCCCGTGAAATTCTTCAAGAATATGCTTCCGGCGATGGCGTTCGCGTTCACCACGGCTTCGTCCTCCGCAACGCTCCCCTTCACAATGGAAGGCTCGCGCAAGTGCGGCGTGCCGCTGCCTATCCGCTCGTTCGTGCTGCCCCTTGGCGCCACGATAAATATGGACGGCACGGCGGTGTTCCAGGGAATATGCGCGCTGTTTGTGGCTAACGCGTTCGGTCTGCCGCTCACATTAGGTCAGCAGGCGCTCGTTATACTCTCGGCAACGCTCGCTTCCATAGGCACCGCCGGCGTTCCCGGCGCAGGCACCGTTATGCTCGGCATGGTGCTCGCCCAGGTGGGTCTGCCTGTTGAGGGCATAGCGCTCATACTAGGCGTTGACCGTATACTCGACATGGTTCGCACGATGATAAATATCACCGGCGACTGCGCGTGCAGCATAGTTGTCGCAAAGAGCGAGAAGAAGCTCGTTGAAGGCGAAGCTATGGACGGCGACATGGTTGAGGAAGAAGCCAAGGCAGAGGCATAAAATAATCAACCTCCAATCGATTTTGTCGATTGGAGGTTGCAAAAATATGCTTCGCATATTTAAGGATCAGGTTTTACTTAGCACTAAATTTTCACAGATTCTCCGTACCTCAGCATGAATACATACCGCTCCTTAACATGAGCGGCGGCAAGCTTTTCAAGCGCCATTGAATACAGCTCAAGCTGCTTTTGATGGCGCTTTGCCGTTGT
>CAZUUR010000216.1:0-3628 GCA_964622815.1 uncultured Oscillospiraceae bacterium
GCGGCGGCGGGCTTATTTCCCTGCCGGCGTATCTTTTCGCGGGGCTTCCGGCCACAATGGCCGTTGGCACAAATAAGCTAAGCTCGTCCATTGGCACAACGCTCGCCACCTACCGCTATGCTCGCAAGGGCTATATACCGTGGAAGCTGACGCTTTTCTGTGTGATAGGCGCGTTTATAGGCTCTTTCATAGGCGCAAGGCTTCAATTATTGATAGACGAGGGCGCTTTTAAGCTGATAATGCTAGTGGTGCTGCCGCTTACCGCCATATACGTTTTCTTTGGCAAGGGATTAAAGCAGGATACACCGCGCGAGCCATACAGCCTTGTGAAAACCACGCTTATAGGCGTGGCGGCGGCGCTCGTGATAGGCGTTTACGATGGCTTTTACGGCCCCGGCACGGGCACTTTTCTAATTTTGCTGCTAACGGGCGTGGCGCACATGGAGGTTGCCAAGGCCAACGGCGTATCAAAGGCGATAAATCTTTCAACCAACGTGGCGGCGCTGTATGTATACATCACAAGCGGAAACGTGCTGTTTATACTCGGCCTCGTGGCGAGCGTTTTCAGCCTTGCGGGCAACTATATAGGCACGCGCTTCTTCGCCGCGAAGGGCATGAAGAGCGTGCGGCTCATAGTTATGGTGGTAATAGTGATATTCTTTGTGAAGCTGCTCCTTGAGGTGCTTGGGGTGATGTAACAAAGCGGAGGTAACACATGCAGGCTATTCGGTTTTTCCGCGCGACGGCGGCGTGCCTCTCGCTCATATTGATATTCGCCTGCGGCGGCTGCAAAAAAGCGCCGGCGGTCAGCATAGCGGATAGCTATGGCGCGCCCTTTCAAATTGAATCCTCACGCGTTGGCACATGCACCGGCTCGCCCGGCGAGGAGATGATGGAAAGCCATTTTACGGGCGTGAAATATCAAAGCTTTAATGATTCGCTCGATATGATGCTGGCGCTAGCCGACGGTAAGCTTGACCTTGCCGTCACCTCCCGCATAGAGGTGAACACATTTAATCGGGTGAACTCTATATATGCATATTCCTCCGGCGTTGAGCCGCTCGACTACCGTTTCGCCGTAAAAAAGGGCAATTCAGAGCTTTGCACGGCGATAAACGGCGCGCTTGCGCAGCTTGAGGCCTCCGGCGCAATGGAGGAAATCATTTCGCATTGGCAGCGTCCTGAGGGCGAGGACTATATTTTTGCTGATACGCCCGAGCTGGGCGAGGACGCGCCGGTGCTGAAAATTGCCGTAAGCGGCATGCTTGAGCCTTTATTTTTTACGGACGGCGGTGCGCAGAAGGGGCTGAATGTGGAGCTTGGCAAGCACGTTGCATACGCGCTTGGCATGCGCGCGGAGTTTTACGAGGTGCCCTCGCCAACGCTCATAGCGTCGCTCGAATCGGGCAGGTTCGATGCCGCCATGACCGATATGCTCTACACAAAGGAGCATGCGGACGCAGTTGAGTTTTCAGAAGATTATTTTAGCGACGAGCTTGTTTTTGTGTGGAGGGCGGCAGACGTGACCGATGTGGCGCTGCCGGAATTTTCAAGCTTTAAGCAGCTCTACGGGCACAAGATAGCCATTATGACCAGCTCCGTTTTCGACAGCGAGGTGACGAGCGTTATAAATGACGCGAAGCTTGTGTATTGCAGCGATGTTGACGCGCAGCTTCAAATGCTCTTGTCTGGCAGGGCGGACGCGGTGGCGTTCGACGAGCCTGTGGCGCACTTCTTATCCGCCGGCATGAAGGACGTATGCATAATGCCAACGATGCTAAGCCAAGCCGATTACGGCTATATGCTGCGTCACCGCTCACCGCTCACAAGAAAGCTGGATACGGCGCTCGATGGACTTTGGGCGGACGGCACGGTGTCTATGCTGTGGCAGAAATGGACGGGCGAGAACTCCGCCTCGGCAACCGTGAAGGAAGTGCCGCTCACGGGTGATAACGGCGTTATCCGGTTTGCATTTGACAGCAGCCTTGCGCCCATGTGCTTTATAAAGGACGGCGTGCCGGCGGGCTTTGAGGTGGAGCTTATGGCGCACATAGCGCAAAAGCTCAATATGACCGTTGAATACACGGCTACGAGCTTTAGTCTGCTTGAGCGAACCCTTGCTCAAAACAAGGCGGACGTGGTGGCCGGCTGCCTCACCGTGACTAAGGAGCGCACAGAAAAATACGATATGACGCAGGCTACGGCCTTTGGCGGCACGGTGCTCATGGTGAAAAATTACGTTCATGTTGAGTCGCCGGGCTTTTTTGAGGCGGCGGCGGATAGCTTTTACAACACCTTTATCGCTGAGGCGCGCTATAAGCTGATAATTCGCGGACTCATTATGACGGTGCTCCTCTCGCTTGCGTCCACCGTGATAGGCACGACGGCGGGCTTTATTATCTGCCTGATGCTAAGGAGCGAGGTGCGGTGGCGAAGCCGCTTTGCAAACGGCTATGTGCAGCTATTACAGTCCACACCGCTTTTGGTGCTGCTTATGATACTTTACTATATAGTTTTCAAAAATTCGGATATTGAGGCCATAGTGATAGCGATACTTGCCTTTAGCCTCAATTTTTCGGCGTATACGGCTGAGCTTATGGACGAGGGCATAGCCTCGGTAAGCGAGGGTCAGCGCGAGGCGGCGCTAAGCCTTGGCTTCACAAGGCAGCAGACCTTTATTAAGGTGGTATGTCCGCAGGCGATACGCTATGCGCTCGAAGATTATAAGCATCAGTTTATTTCGCTGGTTGAAATGACCTCTATTGTGGGCTATGTGGCAATACACGATCTTACAAAGGTGACCGATATGATTAGAGCGCGCACATTCGAGGCGTTTTTGCCGCTCATTTCAACGGCACTGATCTATTTTATCATCGCAAGAGCGCTCACAAAGCTGCTGCGCTTCGTTGAAATTCGCATTGACCCGGATCACAGGCCCATTTCAAAGGCGTTAAAGGGCATAAAATATGTCGCAAAACCTTGAAATAAGGGGGTTGCGGCGTTATAATCACTGTGCCGCCAATGCGGAGGCAATAACAATAAGGAAGTAGAAGCTATGTTCACTGTTAAGGACGATGCGCGCACATGGGTCGAGATAGACCTTAGCGCGCTCAAGCACAATCTCGATTACGCAAAAAGCAAGACCTCGCGGCGCGTGATGTGCGTTATAAAGGCCAATGCATACGGTCACGGCGCGGTGCGCTGCGGCAAATTTTTGGAAGAAAACGGCGCGGGCGCTTTCGCGGTGGCGTGTCTCGCGGAGGCCATAGAGCTGCGCGAGGGCGGCATAACGCTGCCCATACTCATTCTCGGTCATACGAGCTGCGAGTATGCATTAACGCTCGCTCATTACGATATTACCCAAACACTTGTTGACGAGGAGGCCGCACAGGCCATGTCACGCGAGGCGAATAAGGCGGGCGTCACAGTTAAGGCGCACATCAAGTTAGACACCGGCATGAGCCGAACCGGACTTTTCGCGCAGGGCGGGAAGGCCGCGCTTGAGGCCGCAGACGCTGCCGAGCGCATTATGGCGCTGCCAAATATTGAGGTGACGGGCATGTTTACGCATTTCTCCGTTGCGGATACGCCGAGCGAAAAGGAATATACTGCGTTTCAGCTTCAAAAT
>CAZUUR010000217.1:0-2263 GCA_964622815.1 uncultured Oscillospiraceae bacterium
TTATTTTCATACATATCGAAGACAACAAGCTTCTTAGGCTCAAAGCGGGCTATCTGCCTGCAAAGTTCCGAGCCTATCGAGCCGCCGCCGCCCGTGACGAGTATGGTGCCGCCCTTTAGATAGCCGCTTATCGCGTCTATATCGAGCTTTGTCTCCGGCCTGTCCAGCAGATCCCCAACGTCCACATCACGCACCTCAAGCGCCGTGCTGCCATGTCCGAAAAGCATTTTTTCAACTGACGGTATAATTTTTATCTCACAGCCCGTTGAGGCGCATATCTCAAGCACGCGCTTGCGAGTATTTCCGGAAGCGGAGGGCATTGCGTAGATTATCTGCGTGACCTCCAGTCTTTTAACAAGCGCCGGAATATCAGCTGTCGTTCCCATCACCTTAACGCCATGTATGCGTGTGAGGCGTTTGCGCTCATCATCGTCCACTATGGCCACGGGTATTATTTTTATTGCCGGATTTTCCTGCATGCTGCTTATTATTATTGCGCCCGCCTCGCCCGCGCCGATAATCAGCGCGTTTGCCGAGCCGATATGCCGTCTGCCGCACATGAACAGCTTGAGCACCCTTGAAGTCATGCGTATGCCGCCGTGCAGCAATATTATCACAAGCCCTGCCGCGATATACACGCTGCGTGGCATTCTGTCCATTCGTAATGCCGCCAATGTATAGCAAAGCACGGTTGAAATTACCGATGCGAGCACCACATTCACCAATTCCTCTATGCTGGCGTGCTCCCAAAGTGATTCATACAGCTTAAAAGCCATATTTACAACGAAATAAATAAACAGAATGTAAAGTATGGAATCATAAAACGTCGCGCTGATGTCCGCGGGCACAGCTCCGCCAAACCTAAACGACAACGTGAATAAATAGGCTACAAAAACGCATATAGAATCTGCAAATATAAAGCTAAATCTTCTTAGCCAAGCCCTGTACATAGGCATATTTTCTTTTTTCATCGACTTGCTCCGATGCTCTTATTCGTCACCAGCTTAGAATATGTA
Organism: uncultured Oscillospiraceae bacterium; assembly: GCA_964622815.1. Classification (GTDB taxonomy): domain Bacteria; phylum Bacillota; class Clostridia; order Christensenellales; family CAG-138; genus CAZUUR01. Next base: position 1,017 of record CAZUUR010000217.1, read on the forward strand.
TGCTTGCGATTTCTAGTGCATTATATCGCATTGCGCCGAATGAGTCAAATGGATATTATTTGGAGAAAAAATATTGTCGTATAAATGTAACTATGCTATAATTTTTTGGTTGCCCGCGGCTAACCGGGCGCAAGGGAGGCTTTATGAGCATGCTTATATGGGTGGCGCTTATCACGCTAATTGCAGGCGTGGGCGGCACGGGTCTTGGGGGCGTCGTTGCGGCGCTTATAAGGAAGGATTCAAAAAAGATTGTAAGTCTTTTACTTAGCTTTGCAGGCGGCGTCATGTTGGCGGTGGTTTGCTTCGATCTTATCATGGACGCGATAGGCGGCACGGGCGAGGTCACGGCGAGCAGGCTGCTTTTAACGCTCGGCGGCATAGTGATAGGCTTTGCGGTAGTGGGTATTTTAAATTATGTCATAGATAAAAATACCAATCATGAAATAGCTCACGTAAAGGACGAAAAGCATCCTAAAACTGCTGACGATCTTGACGAATTGATTCATAGCGATCATTTTAACGCGCACAAGCAGGAAAATTCTCAGCTATTCATAGCAGGTATAATTATGGCGGCGGCTATAGCGCTGCACAATCTGCCCGAGGGCATGGTGATAGGCGCAGCGTACACCGGCGCGTCCGTCGCTGACGTGTGGACGAGCGGCGGAATACTTATCGCGGCGGTGATAGGGCTGCACAATATTCCAGAGGGCATGGCTGTTGCAGTGCCGCTCATAGCGGGAGGCATGCCGCGCGCAAAAGCCATACTTATGACGGCCATTTCGGGTCTGCCCACGGTTATAGGCGCTATACTGGGCTTCCTTTTAGGCTCATTAGGCGAGATATGGCATGTGCTCGCGCTCGGCTTTGCAAGCGGCGCGATGCTCTATGTGGTATTTGGCGAGCTGCTGCCCGAATCTATACTGATGTGGCAATCAAAGCTGCCCGCCATAGCTGTGATAGTGGGGCTGCTGCTGGGACTGATAATTATTTTTGCGTAATTAGGCGTGTCAGGAGCTCTCGCCCTACGGGTTGTTATTGGATTTGTTGAAATGGTGGGGAATGGTCGGATGCCCGACTGTTCCCTGTATTTTTATCTGTGGTCTGTTAAAATGCAAACACAATGTAGGGTCGCGTCTTGACGCCACTGCTGTTTTTCCAGATTGTTTAGCACCAAATGAACGTAGAAGCAGGAGTTCGGAGCGGTGCTCTCCGAACTCCCAAGCAAAAGCCCGAAAGCCATAGGCTTT
>CAZUUR010000217.1:2363-3616 GCA_964622815.1 uncultured Oscillospiraceae bacterium
AGGAGTTCGGAGCTATGCTCTCCGAACTCCCAAGCAAAACCCCGAAAGCCATAGGCTTTCGGGGTTTTGTATTTAGACCCTTATGCAGCGGACACGGCATATCGAGCCTATGTCGCTAAGGGAAAGATTGGCGGGTACATAGGCGCAGAGCAGATAATTGGCTTCTGTCCACCAAACCTCAATGTAATTGGCTGAATAGCTCTTATAATAGTAATCCACGCCGTTATGATTGAAGGTATAGCCATAATATCTCGGGTTTGTAGCTACCAATTCAGGCGGGAATCTATCCGCGAGAGCCGCCTTGCCATTGCCTGAGCGATACCAATAGAAGGTTATATCGCCCGCATAACGCGAGGAGGAATAAACATACTTAACGTAGCTGTTCTCAACGAACTGATATGAGCGCATCGAGTAATCGTTACGCGCGTTAAGCGTATAGAATTTATCGAGCTGCCAAAGATACTGATAAGCCTCCGGCCCGCTCGTGGCATTGCGATACCTGCGGATATAGGCCGCTACCGCGCTCTCCTGCGAGGTAACGCCGTAGGTAGGATCGGTCACAGGCTTATTGGTCTGCTTATTTATATCTATGGGCTGAGTAAAAGTGCCGTAGGGCTTGAGATATTTAAGCGACGCATAGCCGATTGTGCCATCGCCAAGCTTAATATATGCCCAGTTGCCCGACTTGCCTATCTGCTGCACAATCTGATTATAGTTTATCCAGGTTATGCGCGGATATTTGGTGCCAGGGCCGGTGCGCACATTGAGCGCAGTGGTCGCATAAAGATAAGTGTATGCTCCGCTGGGCGCAGTGGTCGGCACGGGTAGGGTTGTAGGCACTGGAACCGTTGTGGGTACGGGAATAGTTGTGGGCACCGGATACGGCGCATAGGTGGGGTAGGGATACGGCCACGGATTAGTTGTGGGATACGGCGAATACGCTGTGAGATAGGACGAGGACACATAAGCCTCCGCGCCCATAAAGTCGATTTGCGTCCAACTGTTGCCGTACAAGTTAATAATCCCGGTACGCCATACAATATCGCCGTAGTCAAGCCAGCCGAGCACAGTGTAGGAAAGGCCAGGGCCCATACGCACGTTGACAGGCGCAACAGCCATCATATAGCCAAACGCGCCCTCCACCGCAGTACCGTCGAAAATGGCCGCGAGCGCACCCGTCATGGGCAGCGCGAGCGTAAGCAGTACAAGTATCGTTGCGATAGTGATCTTTATGCTGCGTTTCATAATTATAC
>CAZUUR010000218.1:0-3590 GCA_964622815.1 uncultured Oscillospiraceae bacterium
CCGATGCCAAGCTTACGGGCGTCGCGGTCGGTCATGATGCCGCGCGAGGTGGATACGATGGCTATGCCGAGTCCGTTGAGGACCTTGGGCATTTTCTCCTTACGGGCATACACGCGCAGACCGGGCTTGCTTATGCGCTTTATGCCGGTGATAACGCGGGTTTTATTGGGACCGTACTTGAGGTCTACGACTATATTCTTGATATTGCCTTCCTCGCGTATGGAATAGCCCTTTATGTAGCCTTCGCTAAGGAGTATCTCGGCTATCGCTTTCTTAACGGTGGAGCAGGGAATTTCAACCTTCTCATGCTTTGCCACCAAAGCGTTGCGGATACGAGTGAGCATATCAGCGATGGGATCTGTTGTCAACATTTTTGTATTTCCTCCTTTCGCCTATTGCTTACCAGCTGGCCTTACGCACGCCGGGTATCTGGCCTTTATAGGCCAGCTCACGGAAGCAGATACGGCATATACCGTATTTGCGGAGCACCGCGTGAGGTCTGCCGCATATACGGCAGCGAGTGTAAGCACGGGTAGAGAACTTCGCAGCGCGCTGCTGCCTTATTTTCATGCTAGTCTTTGCCACTGTTCTTCCTCCTTATCACGCCTGAACGAACGGCATACCGATGAGTTTGAGAAGCTCGCGGGCTTCTTCGTCGGTCTTGGCGGTGGTGACGAACACTATGTCCATACCGCGCACCTTATCGACGTCGTCGTAATTGATCTCGGGGAATATCAGCTGCTCCTTAACGCCCATGGCATAATTGCCGCGGCCGTCAAAGCTGGTGTCGGATATTCCGCGGAAGTCTCTTACGCGCGGAAGCACGATGTTGATGAGCTTATCAGCGAAATAATACATACGGTCGCCGCGCAGCGTGACCTTCGCGCCTATATTCATGCCCTCGCGGACCTTGAAGTTAGCGACGGATTTCTTGGCCTTTGTGACCACCGGCTTCTGGCCCGCGATTATCGCAAGCTCATTTACCGCGGCCTCAAGACCCTTGGGGTTATCCTTCTCTGCGCCAAGACCCATGTTGAGAATTATCTTCTCAAGCTTGGGCACTTCCATTATGTTCTTATAACCGAACTTTTCGCGGAGCGCGGGAGCTACCTCTTCATTATATTTTACTCTGAGGCGCGCAGCTTCGCTGAACGGAACGGCTTCGGCTTCGGCCTTTTTCTTCTTAGCCGGTGCGGCGGTTTTTTCGGTATTCTTAGCCACTTTTATGTTCCTCCTTCGCCTCAGTCTATGTTCTTGCCGCACTTTTTGCAGGCGCGGACTTTCTTATCCCCGTTCATGGCATGGGCGACCCTGGTCGCTTTGCCACACTTGGGGCACACGAGCATCACGTTGGACGCTGCAATGGGTGCTTCCTGATTGATTCGGCCGCCGGGTTCGCCCTGTTTGCGGGGCTTCTTGTGGCGAACTACCATGTTTACGTTCGACACTACGACGCGCTCTTCCTCAGGCATAGCTATCATTACCTTGCCCTTTTTGCCCTTTTCTTTACCGGAGATGACGACTACGTTATCATCTTTTTTAATGTTGAGCTTCTTCATTATTTGTTCCTCCTCAAAGCACTTCGGGCGCGAGGGACACTATCTTCATATAGTCCTTCTCACGAAGCTCCCTTGCGACCGGCCCGAAAATACGAGTGCCGCGGGGCTGCTTTGCATCGTTAAGGATTACGGCCGCGTTATCATCAAAACGAATATGGCTGCCGTCCGGCCTGTGGACGCCCGATACGGTGCGCACTATGACCGCTTTAACAACGTCCTTCTTCTTTACAACGCCACCGGGCGTTGCGGTCTTGACTGACGCGACGATTATATCGCCTATGTTGGCGGATTTGACGTGCGAGCCGCCAAGTATGCGTATGCACATTATTTCCTTAGCGCCGCTGTTATCCGCAACCTTTAACCTTGACTGTGGTTGTATCATGCTCGGGTCCTCCTTTCAGGCTTACTTGGCCTTCTCAATTATCTCAACCAGTCTCCAGCGCTTATCCTTGCTGATGGGACGGGTTTCCATGATCTTAACTGTATCGCCTATGCCACACTCGTTGCCCTCGTCATGGGCTTTGAACTTGTGAGTGCGGTTGACCATCTTGCCGTAAAGGGGATGGCGTACCTTGGTCTTTATGGCGACGACTATTGTCTTATCCATCTTATCGCTTACTACGACGCCCGTGCGGGTCTTACGATAACCACGATTTTCCACGCTTTAATCCTCCTTCTTACTCGGCTGCCTTGAGCTCGCGCTCGCACAGCAGCGTCTTAACTCTGGCAACGTCTCTCTTGCACTCGCGTATCCTGAGGGGATTAGAGAGTTGACCGGTCGCCAACTGGAAACGGAGGTTGAAAAGTTCCTCTTTGAGTTCCTTTTCCTTAGCGACGAGCTGCTCGTTTGTAAGCTTTCTCAGTTCGTTAGCCTTCATTGCTCTCACCACCCACTTCTTGTTCTTTCTTTCTTATCTTGCACTTTATCGGCAGCTTATGAGCGGCAAGCCTAAGCGCCTCGTGCGCGATTTCTTCGGTTACGCCCGCTATTTCAAACATCACTCTGCCGGGCTTTACCACCGATACCCAGTATTCCGGTGAGCCTTTACCGCTTCCCATACGGGTTTCGGCAGGCTTTTCAGTAACGGGCTTATCGGGGAATATTTTTATCCAAACCTGACCGCCGCGCTTGATGTAACGGGTCATGGCGACACGCGCCGCCTCTATCTGATTGCTGGTTATCCACGCGGGCTCCATGGCCACGAGGCCATATTCGCCGTAAGTTATAGTGTTACCGCGCATTGCTTTGCCCTTCATGCGGCCGCGGTGAACTCTCCTGCGTTTTACTCTCTTAGGCATCAACATAGCTTATGGCCTCCTTATGCTTTCTTCTGCCGGTTGAGCACTTCGCCCCTATAGATCCACACCTTAACTCCGACGCGGCCATAGGTGGTATGCGCTTCAGCAAAACCAAATTCTATATCGGCGCGCATCGTTTGAAGGGGAACCGAACCCTTGTGATAGCCCTCGCTGCGCGCTATTTCCGCGCCGCCCAGACGGCCGCCACAGTTGAGCTTAACGCCCTTGGCGCCGGCTTTCATGGCGCGATCCATCGCCTGCTTCATCGCACGGCGATAGCTTGTACGCTTTTCAAGCTGTGCGGCTATGCTCTCGGCAACGAGCTGAGCGTTTGCGTCCGCGTTGCGCACTTCCATGATGTTCACATTCACCGGCTTGCCGACGAGCTTTGAAACATCTTCCTTTATGGCGTCCACGCCTATGCCGCCCTTACCAATGAGCATACCCGGACGGGCGGTGTAGATGCTGACGGTAACCTTGCCCGCCGCGCGCTGAATATCTATCTTAGATACGCCGGACGCGTAATAGGTCTTTTTAAGATGCTCTCTTATCTTCTTATCTTCGATGAGGAAGTTTGAGAACTCTTTCTTCGACGCATACCAATGCGTTTCCCAATCCCTTATGACGCCAATGCGGAAGCCATTCGGATTAACTTTCTGTCCCATAATTTCCTCCTTACTTCGCCTGATCCAGAATTATCGTTATGTGGCTGGTGCGCTTGCGAATCCTTGC
>CAZUUR010000219.1:0-3584 GCA_964622815.1 uncultured Oscillospiraceae bacterium
AGCAATAATACAACCTTTATGCTCACCTGCAAGATGATGGGCGTGCCGCAGACATTTAAGGACAGCATTATAAACACTATGCTAGGCTTTTTCTATTGCGCGCTTACGCCGTTTGCCTCGGGCGGGCAGCCGCTGCAAATAATCGAGATGCGCTCGCGCGGCATACCTGCGGGTACGGCGTCGAGCGTGACGGTAATAAAATTTATCGCGTGGCAGATTCCCCTTATGATAACCACCACGCTTGCTATGATACTGGAGTGGGGCACTGTGGAGATGTCAACGGCGGAGGCGGGCGTATTCGTTTTCGGATATGTATCAAACCTTGTGCTGCTGCTCGTTGCTACGCTTTCGTTCGTATACCCCAAGTTTATAAGCTCGGCGGGCGTTGCGGTGGTAAATTTCCTTGGCAGGATAAAGTTAATACACAATGAGGAAAAACGTCATAAGCTGATTGTCACATGGAAAAGAAGCATCGAGGATTATCGCGCGGGCGCATGGGTGATGTGGAAAAACGGTATACGCACCGTGCTTGTGATACTTTCAGGCTTTTTTGAGGGCGCGTTTTATATGTTCGTTACGTTCTGCGTATTCAACGCGTTTGGCATAACACAATATTCGCCGGTAACAGTTATGCTCATGCAGTGCATGCTGTATGTAGGCGTTAGCTTCATACCGCTGCCGGGCGCTTCCATAGCGTCCGAGGGCGGGTTTTACCTGATATTCGGCGTTATGGTGAGCGCGGGTCTGCGCTTTCCCGTGATGCTGGTGTGGAGACTTATAACGTATCATCTTTCGCTTTTCCTCGGCCTTGCGTTCGTAATAGCGGACGGCGTGCGCAAAAAACCGTCCAAGGACAGCGTTAAGGCGATGATACAGCGCACTCGCGAAAAAATGGGCGGTGCGAAAAGCTCCCAGGCAAATATTGATAACGAGGAAGAATAGATGTATACGTCAGGCAAATGGAAGGATTACGAGATAATTGACGCGGGCGATGGCAACAAGCTTGAGCGCTGGGGCGGCTTTACGCTGCTTAGACCCGACCCGCAGGCGGTATGGCCGATGGCACAGAATACGCTTTCCCGCGTGCTGCCGGACGCCGTGTACAACCGCTCAAATACGGGCGGCGGCGCTTGGACGTATAACAAAAGCCTGCCAGGCGAGTGGGAAATAGCATACGGCTCGCTTCGCTTTCTTGTGCGGCCAACGGGCTTTAAGCACACGGGACTTTTTCCGGAGCAGGCATATAATTGGGATAGGCTTGTAAAGCTTTGTGAGGGCGCAAGGGGCGAGATGAACGCGCTCAACCTTTTTGCATACACCGGCGGAGCGACGCTGGCCTTGGCGCGCGGCGGAGCTAACGTTGTGCATGTGGACGCGGCGAAGGGCATGGTGGCTTGGGCGAAGGATAATTTAGCAAGAAGCGGTATGGCGGATAGGCCGGTGCGCTTTATAGTTGACGATGTGATGAAATTTGTGCTGCGCGAGCAGCGGCGAGGCCATTTATATGAGGGCATAGTCATGGACCCGCCCAGCTATGGGCGCGGACCGGACGGCGAGATGTGGAAGATAGAGGACGATCTTTATCCGCTCGTGAGGGAGTGCGTGAAGCTGTTAAGCCCAAACGCGCGCTTCATATTCATAAATTCGTATACCACCGGGCTTGCGCCAAGCGTGCTTGTGAGCGTTTTGCGCGCGGCGCTTGAGGAGCGAAGCGAGCTTTTAAACGGCAAGTGCAGCATAGAGGCCGATGAGCTTGGTCTGCCAATAAGCCGCAAGGCCGCGGGCGAAGGGCTTTTGCTGCCCTGCGGCGCTACGGGAAGCTGGATAAGGGAGTAGCGAAAGAAGCTGTATGTTGACTCAACAGTTGACGTTTGCTTGATTTAGTAAAATAAGGAAAAATTGATGAAGATTCTTTATGAGGACAATCACATAATAGTGGCGGTGAAGCCGCCAAACCTTCCATCGCAGCCGGACGCATCGGGCGATGCGGACATGACGGCGCTTGTTAAGGCATACATAAAGGAAATAAAAGATAAGCCGGGTGAGGTGTATCTAGGGCTTGTGCACAGGCTAGACAGGCCGGTTGGCGGCGTAATGGTATTCGCGCGCACGAGCAAAGCGGCCATGCGGCTTACGGACCAGTTCAAAACGCGGCGCACTATAAAGCGCTATTGTGCGCTTGTGGACGGAGCACCGGAGCAATATGCGCGGCTCGACGGCTATATCATTAGAGACGAGGCCACGGGCAACGCGCGTATGGTTGATAAAGACGATAAAGCGGTATCAGCCTCGCTTGAGTATTACCGAATAGGCGAGCGTGAGCTTACAACGCTCATAGACATAAGGCTTTTCACGGGCAGACACCACCAGATAAGATGTCAGCTTGAAAACGCGAAGATCCCTATATGGGGCGATGCGCGCTATAACCCGCGCTCCAAGGCGGGTCAGCAGATAGCGCTGTGGGCTTATGCGCTGGAATTTGACCACCCCACAAGGAAAACTCCCGATGGCAAGCCGGAGCGAATGCGCTTTTGCTCTATGCCGGAGGGTAGGGCGTGGGAAGGCCGCGAGCTTGAGCTTAGCGCGCTCATGGAGGGCGTGAGGCTAAATTATTTCGATAAAAACCTGCTTGCCGTTGAAAAGGAAGCGGGCGTTCATACCACCATTTCGGACGCCTCGGAGGCGGGCGCGGACGGGGAGGACAGTCTTGAGGGCAGGCTTAAACGGGCTTTAGGCAAGGATAAGGTGTTTCCGCTGCATCGTTTGGACGTGCCGACCTCCGGGCTTGTGCTTTTCGCGCGAAACGCTCGCGCGGCTCAGACGCTCAAGGAGGCCATAGCAGGGCACGCAATATCCAAATTCTATACGGCTGTCGTCTCGCTGCCGCCTCCGCGCGATCACGCGGCGCTTGTGAATTATTTAGTTAAGGACGAAAAAGCGGCGCGCGTACGCGTATACGATGAAATGCGCGAGGGCGCGAAAGAGGCTGCGTTATTTTATAAAACAGAGCAAAACGACGCGACACGGCTGTGCGTTGAGCTTTTTACGGGGCGCACGCATCAGATACGCGCACAGCTTGCGCATATAGGCTCAAGCGTGCTTGGCGATGATAAATATTCAGGCGGCAAAGCGCCGCGCCTCATGCTCCACGCTACGCGGCTGGAATTTCACCTGAGTGAGGGTGAATACGAGTATCTCAACGGCGTAGTGTTGACGTCGAAACCGCCGTTTTAGCGAGCACGCGCGGGCGGGCGAGCCGAAATGATCCTTTGCTCTGCTCAAAGCGGGATTATTTCTAAGGGCAACCCAACTGCACAGCCAAAGTTGTTCCAAGGAGAAGCCAACTGCACAGCCAAAGTTGTTCCAAGGAGAAGCCGTTTCAAAATTTCACTTAAACTAAATGAACGAGTAGCTGCCCATATACCTCTCGGCGTTTTTACTACAGCAGCTGCTTTTCAGAAATAATTCGGTACCGCGAAGCGGTATTGCCCCGGTCTACGCGGGGCAAAGAATTATTTCCAAGGGCAACCCAACTGCACAGCCAAAGTTGTTCCAAGGAGAAGCCGTTTCAAAATTTCACTTAA
>CAZUUR010000220.1:0-1501 GCA_964622815.1 uncultured Oscillospiraceae bacterium
TGTTCTGCCGTTAACCCACTTCCTTCAATTAGTTCACGAAAAGCCTTATATGCTGGTTCCGTATCAATTGAAGTTCCTACTTCTAATACTGGAAACTCTGTATTTTCTATATATGAGGATATCGCATCCAACTCTTCTCGTGTTGTATCAGAATCAACTGTAATATTTGCAATGATTTTCTTAGCAGCAATTTTTTGTAGTTCTCTTAGAGCCGCAGCATCGCCTCGTGCAGCAGCAGCAACTAAATCTCTGTTTTTCTTTTCCTTTAATAGTTCTGCTGCGACGTCTTCTGAAACGCCTAATAATTGAGAAGTATTTTTTGTTAATGCTTGTAATGCAGAGGTATATTTGGGGTTAGCAGGGCCATCCTCAATTGCAGCTCCCCATTCTTCATAATTACTAGTTATTTCTTCCGCTGCTTTACTAGCTAAAGCAATATCTAATGCTAATCTATCACGGACTTTTTGACTTTGAATGTCAAGCTCCTTTAATGCTTCTGATGATTTAGTTAATTCGCCTGGGTCTAAACCTGCCTGAACAGCCTCATTTTCCATCGCTGCGCGGACATCTTGGTCTTGAGAATTTCCTTGTGAAGCAACCCGGTCTGCTTTTCCTCTAACATCACCAACAGCATCGTCACTTGCTTGGTTATTAGTATAACTTACACCACCATTACCATAGTCTCGTAAAAAGACCCTCTTAAAAAATTGTTGAAGTGCAGTATCTGATAATCCCTTATAATCATCTTCTGCATATCCAATATTTTTTAAAATTTGTTCTATTTCTTTACGGGAAGCATTTGACCCACTAGCAATTTCTTGAGCTCTTTTGCGCTCTGTAACATTTAGTCCTGCCCATTTTTCTCCATAACCTAAGCTTTCTTTTAATGTTACAATGGAAGAATCTAAAATCTCTTGTAATTTTTTAACAAAATCATCAGAGGCTTCTCCGGCTAAGAACCATTTATCGCCAATCTTTGTAAATAAGTCTTTTACTTCTGGATTTATTGAAGTTAGTAAATCATATTCTTCTTGAGTAAAATCAACCTTACCTTCAGAAGAAATTTTGTCAAGTAAGCTTTGTACTTGAGTATAATTATTAAGCAAAGTGTTGTTTACTGTATTAACAACAACAAACCACTTTCCGAAAGATGCTGCTACATCGTCACTAGCCAAGCCTAAATCTTCGGCGTCAATACCTAGTTCTTTTAGGTCTTTTGCGAAACGTTCCAGACCCTCTGGAGTTGAAAAATCACTTATAGATAATAATTCGAAGAATTGTTTTTGTAATTCTTTATCATCTATTTCTAATGCTTTTCCTAAAACGTTATCTAGTTCACCTTTTGCCACATCTGAAATTGATGACTCTAATAAGTTCATCATCGCAATTCCTAAAGAAAGGTCTCCAGTAGCATCACTAACTTTTTTTGGATTTTCGCTTACAACTTGATAATCTTCTTGTAAAAGGTCATTTATATACTGCTTTATTGCCGCATCTCTTG
>CAZUUR010000220.1:1601-3571 GCA_964622815.1 uncultured Oscillospiraceae bacterium
TCTGCCATCTTCTGATTTTAGTGCTAAACCTCTTTCTAGCTCAAGTTGGCCTTCTTTTGTTTCAAGTAGCTCACTAATTTCTTGAATTTTTTGGTCAATTATTTTATTAAATTCTTGGTTGATATAATAGGATTTAGTTTCTTCTTTTATTTTATCATCACTAAGTTCGTTACCATCTAGGAACCATGCACCACCAATAGCTTCCGCCCCTTTCGCCTTCATTGCAGACTCAATATAACCTTTTTTCTGGTCATCGGTAAGCCCATCATAAGCTTTTTCTATTTGGTCTCTTGCAAGGGCTTGCTCGTTTTCACTAAAATAGGATGGCATATATTTAGCAATTTTATCTGCTTCTGGTTCGGTCGCACCATTTAATTTTGCTATTGCCGCAGATAACGCTACAGTATAAGCCTCTTGTTGAGCTCTTAATGCACTACTTGAAGATACTAAGTCATTTAATTGGTCAGCAGTTACTTCTGTCTTAGAAAGGAAGTTTGCTAAACTATTGTCTCCTTCAACAGCCTCGTAATCTTCTATAAACTTTAATTCTTGTTCTGTAAAATTTTCTGTTGTTTTCGCGACACCATTTTTTACTTTTTCAATAAAATCGTCTGTTACTTTTAAATTACTTCTATCAATTTGGTGAATCGCGCGGTCTACATTTTCTTCTGTTATAGAGGAAGTAGCTTGAGATAATCCAATTAGACCACCAACTACAATTCCTAATATAGCACCAATAATAGTACCAACAACAGGAACAACAGTACCCATTGCTGCGCCAACCGCCGCACCAGATGCCGCCGCGGCTGTAGTCATACTACCTAAAGCAATTAAACCGCCGGCCAAACCAATTCCGCCGCCAATCCATCCACCAGTGGACGTATTATCAGCAGTTTTATCGGTTTCGGCTTCAGAAATTTGGGAAGTATTAATTCCCTTAGTTTGTGCTAAGGCTTCTTGTTGTAACTGGTTATTTTGTAACTGATAAGATAATTTTTGAAGCTCTAAAGTTTCAACTTGTTTATTAATTAAGTCTTCATAAGAGCTCCAGAAACCTTCTGCTAGCTTCCATTGTCCCTCTTCGAAAGAAACCATGCCATCTGAAATTAATGAAGGATAGTCGGCAATTATATCTTGAATAATTATATTAGATTCTTTTTGTGCTTTAGCATATTCTTTGTTTCTTTTATCAGTTACTTGTAAAATTTTATTAAAATTTTCAAAATCAGAACGAAGAGTATAAACATTTTCCAATTCAGATTGGAAGTCTGAAATCGCTTTCCCTATATTTGTAATATTCTGGCTAGTTGATTCTATTTTATCATTTACTGTTTTAATATTTTGAATTAAATTTTTTGTTTGTTTGGTTAATATAGAAACAGCAGAAACGGCTAGAAGAATATTACCTACACCAGCAGACTTTACGCCAGTTTTTAAATTTGCTTTTCCTTTTGAAAATAGATTTCCAACCGCACTTGTTGCTTGACCATTTGCGGGGCTACTTGAGCCCGATTCTATTAGTGGCGCAGGAGTACCAGTTGAGGCGGTACCATCTTGACCTTCTCTAAAACCATCTCGCGCACCATTTCGTACAGCGTTTTTAATGATTTGATAGATATGAGAACTAGCCTCAGTTGCGCCTTGTTTCATGCCTTCTGCGGTTGCTTGTCTTGTTTTTGTAGGGTTACTAAAGAATTTTAGGTCTTTGGCAAATTCTGTAACGCCAGAGAACAATTTCTTACCTAGTTTTAAAGCAGCATATAATGTTAAGATTTTTAGGACGCTTCCTAGTACTGGTGATAATCCATCCAACGCGCCAGTTAGTTTATTAATAACATTTAATAATAAGGTTAAAGCATCAACGCCAAATTTTAAGATATCATTATTAGCTAAGCCCATTACAAATTCATCCCAAGCATTTTTTAACTTAGCTAATTTTGATTCCATAGAATCAAGAGTCTTTTCAAATT
>CAZUUR010000221.1:0-3545 GCA_964622815.1 uncultured Oscillospiraceae bacterium
ATATAGATAGAGGGGCTCGAAGGGACGAGAGCGAAGCGGGAAAAACGGTGAGGCGTTTCTAGCCCCGGGGAAACTGTGGTAGGCCGAGCGAGCGCGGTCTACCACAGTTTTGAGCTCGTGAGGGTGCACCAAACTTCATTTTTTGTATGTCTAATCTCACTCCGCTTAGCTCTGTGACGATGAGGACGAATTTTGCGAATACGCAATGATTTGAAGCACTCTGTAAATAAGCTCCAGCAGCGCGATGATTATGTTATTTATGTATTCGATGTTATATAGCTTGAAAAGCTTTTTGCTCATTTTAAGCTCTTCGTCGGTTGCAAGCCCGTCCTCCATCATAATATCCAGTGCGCGCGCCTGTGCCTTCTTCTCGGTTTTTAAAACGAGAATAGACATAACGAGGGACAGCAGATAAAAAGCAAAGCCAAGAACCGTCAAAAGTATAGTCCAACTTCCAGTATTGGTTTTAAGGATAAACATATCTAGCGCCACGCCTATTATCACCATTGGCACAAATGCGACAGGCCCGAAATAGATAAGCGGCGTCAGTCTGATACGGGTGCGCATATCCGGATCATTTTCCTTATCAAGAATTGCAAGCGCGGATTTCTGAGCCGCCATTGCAAGCGACGTTACGCTTTTCTTCTGCCATGTAAGCCGTCTTAACCTCACCTTTTTAAAAAAGTGACTATAGCTGTTGCCAAAGAGAATCGAGCCGGTTTTTGAAACCTTGATATGCGAAAGGTCGTGCTTGTCGAGTATAGCCCTGGCTATATGCTCTCCCGTTTGATTGCGGCTATTATGTTTTCTGTTGTATTTGGCGTAACTGATGGCGAGACAGATGGATACTATAAGCGCGAATATAGAGACGATTAAAATCAATCCTAATACAGCACCCATAGCGAGTATTATGCCTTCTGAAACGCCGTCCAAAGCTCCATCAGCCATACCGCGAACCGTATTGATAATTTCTGACATAGTAAATATCCCTTTCTGAAGTTATTTGGCATTCTGCCGCTTGGTATTGAGGATCAGAAGCTATTGATGAGCGCCTTTGCCTGCCTTATTGGCGCTAAACGGGCAAATTTAGGTTGAGTTCCGTCAATGTGCGAGTAAAAATGGCAAACCACCCAAATCGCTTATTTCGCTTAAAGCTTTTTCCCTCATCTTGTTGATATATAGAATAAAAGATGAAGCGTAACAATAGCGCAACAGCTTTACAATAATTTCTTGCACGCAAAGTCTGTTGCGCGCCATATATATGCGCACATTTTCGCCGCATTTTAACACCATGTATAGATTGATACGAAGCATCTTAACACCGTGTTAACCGGGTATGATGATAGAATAAAATAGTCAAAAATGTGGATAAATGGAGGCGCTTTATGTCAAAGAACAACAATCATAGCGACGCTTATCTCGACGCTCGCTCGGAATTCGTGAACTGCATCGTAATGACGGTAATGACGCTGGGCGTATCGCTCGTGCTGGCGTTTACCGAATGGTGGCCTATAATGAGGGCGGAACGCCGCAAGGAAAGAGCTTTGGCGGCATAATTATTAAATAGAAGGGGAGGACGGCGTATGAAAAAAAGAAGCATCAGCTTGGCGATTCAATAAAGCCGACCGTGGATCTGGACAGTTATTCGTTCACCACGGAGGAGGCTGAGAATCTGGCTGAAAGCGAAGCGGAGCTTTCGCTTGAAGAGGAGGCGGCTAAGGCACAGCACGAGGCCGAGGAGGTACTGGAAAAGTATGATAAGGAGTCCGCGTTCCGCAACAGATTGCCTAACAATCTAAACATAATAATAGGAAGCGTACTCATATTATTCTCGCTGTTTCAGCTATATACCACTATATTTACCGTACCGCTTCAGATACTGCGTCCGATACATCTTTCGTTCGTACTATTGCTTGTGTTTTTGCTTTTTCCGGCAAAGCGCGGCATGCGTAAGGATATTATCCCATGGTATGACTGGGTGCTGGCGGGGCTATCATTTGGCTGCGCGATTTATCTTGCGGTGAATTATTCATACGTTATAAAAAACGTCGGAAATTACACGATGTTCGAGATAGGCTTAGGCGTGGTGGGCATAGTGCTGCTTTTTGAAGCCTGCCGCCGCGTGGTTGGCATACCGATAATGATAATAGTGGGGCTTTTCCTGTGCTATTGCCTGTTTGGCCATTTGATTCCCGGCTCTTACGGCTTTAGGCAGCTTTCAATGAAGCAGATAGTCACCCACATGTACTTCACAACAAACGGTGTGTTCGGAACGCCCCTTGGAGTATCATCAACGTTCATATTCCTGTTCGTGCTCTTTGGAGCTTTCCTTGAAAAAACCGGAGTTGGAAAGCTGTTTATAGATATAGCGAACGCGATAGCGGGAAAATATGCCGGAGGCCCTGCGAAGGTGGCGGTCATAGCGTCCGCGCTTGAGGGAACGGTTTCAGGAAGCAGCGTTGCAAACACGGTTGGCTCGGGCTCGTTTACCATACCCGCAATGAAGCGGCTTGGCTATAAGAGTGAATTTGCCGGCGCGGTGGAAGCCGCCGCCTCCACAGGCGGGCAGATAATGCCGCCCATAATGGGCGCGGCCGCGTTTTTAATGGCTGAAAGCACGGGCTTTGCCTATGCCGACGTTGTAAAGAGCGCGATAATCCCGGCAATACTGTATTTTTCGGGCATACTCATATCCGTGCATCATGAGGCCAAAAAACTTGGTCTACGCGGCATGCCGGCGGCTGAAGTGCCCAAGATATGGCCCATAATAAAAGAACGTGGTCATCTGCTGCTCGCGTTGGCACTGATGATATATATGCTTGGCAGCAAGTCCACCCCGTCGTACGCTGCGCTCGGTGCAATACTCACCGCGCTTATGGCGTCAAGCCTTAAGTGGTGGTCGCTCATTCCCATAGGCGGCATAGTGCTGTGTATGAATCTTGACATGAGCTTCATCACATACGCGCCATGGGTGATAGTGCTTTGGCTCATAATGTGCCCTATAGTCAACTGGAAAAAAGGCCCCAGGCTCAAGGATAAGCTAGGCTTTGATCCAATGGATATTCTGGACGCGCTAAAGGTTGGCGCGAGAAATACCATTGCCGTTGCAGTGGCATGCGCAATGGCGGGCATCATCGTGGGCACGGTAACGCTCACCGGCATTGGCCTAAAGCTCGCAACAGGTCTTGCGAGCCTGGCGGGCAATAATATCTATCTGCTAATGTTCTTCACGATGCTTGCTAGCATTGTGCTTGGCATGGGCGTACCAACTACGGCCAACTACCTTATCACCTCAACTATATGCGCACCTGCCATGATAGGCCTGCTCTGCCAGATGCAGGGTATAGGCCCAGGAGTTGAGGTGCCTGCCGCGATAGTTATGAGCGCGCATCTTTTCGTGTTCTACTTCGGCATTGTGGCGGATATAACCCCGCCTGTTGCGCTCGCGGCTATGGCGGGCGCGGCCATAGCAAAGGCGGACGCACTAAAAACGGGTATCACGGCCACGCGCTTGGCGATAGGCGCGTTCGTAGTGCCGTATATAT
>CAZUUR010000222.1:0-3540 GCA_964622815.1 uncultured Oscillospiraceae bacterium
GCCCCGTTATGACCACTTCGATACCTCTCCATGTTGTGCGGTTGGTTAAACCGCGCAAATGAGATTATACAATACTACGCAAAAAAAATCAAATAAAAATTATGCGCCGTATTTTAACGGCGCATACGCATTTATTTAGCTATTTCATTAAGAAGATTCCTGCATATAAACACTATCAAAAGTGATACAAGCACATTCCACAGGGCGTCTATGAGATATGCAACGCACCCAAGGCTTTGATACAGAATTATGCTCACAATGAACCCGGGAGCCATAAGTGCCAATAAAATCAGTAGATACAGCACTATTATTGCCACTTTGCTCTGCATGCTTCCTAGAAACTTCTCAATCAGCAAAGTTGCTGCCGAATAGATTGCGCCAAATGAAAAATAAGCTATGCTTGCTAATATGGCGTGATCAAGAGGTGGTTTCACCACTAACATGAGTACTCCAAAAAACACAACAGTGTCAGCGCTAAATTTTATCACCGGTGGTAGTGTAATAGCTACCAGCTTTTTAAACGAAGTCGATGGAGCAACAAACAAATAATGAATTGTAAGCTCCTTCCCCACTCCTCCAGCCATCATCATGAAAATGAGCATATATGCTCCAAAAGCTAATACCGGAAATAAACCGCCATCGCTAATATCCGCGCCATCCTTGAATAT
Organism: uncultured Oscillospiraceae bacterium; assembly: GCA_964622815.1. Lineage (GTDB taxonomy): Bacteria > Bacillota > Clostridia > Christensenellales > CAG-138 > CAZUUR01. Next base: position 669 of record CAZUUR010000222.1, read on the forward strand.
TATCGCACCAAATACCGGCGCAATTACCGCGGCTATAGTTGATATGCCAAACAGCCATGAAGCGTTTCTTGACTGCTCGCGTATAGCCCGATAGAAGAATGCCGAGGCACCTTTTCCTTTTAGCGGCGGCAATTCTCGTTTTGCATGCTTTGAAGCTTTGCTAAAGTTGACCATTTTGCCATCGTTTGCAGCGGACTTGTCTTTGTATGCGTTTTCTGCTGCCAAAAGCACGTCCTCATAAAAATCCGCCTTGCTCTTAACGAGCCAAAGCAGCATGGCTGCACAACTCAAGAGCATTAAGCCAATAAACAACGCGGCTTTGCCCCACATGCTATACGAAGCATATATGGCTATTGCTTTGCACCAGCCTATTACCGGAATATAATCCCACACATAGCTTGACAATACATTTTTTGCGCTTTCAATAATATTGCCGCCGTCCATCGTAAGCTTGATTATAAGCACGCATATCACCGCGACAACCACACGTACTCCACCCTCTACATAGCGTCTTAGCTTTGGATTTGACGCACAAAGCGCATAAACGTTAGCATTGAATAATTGAGTAAACACGCCGATGAAAACATATCCGATCATCAACCCTGCAAGCGCCTCAAAGCCCAATCCACAATTCATTCTAATGTTGGGATATTGGAACAATAAAAACAACGATGCCAGCGCTAGTACGCCAGCCTGTCGCAATGCGCCGAAAATCAATATGCGTCTTGGATTAACAGGCGAAGTAAACAGTAGGTTTACATCCGACATGGAGAATATGGCCGTTCCTTGCTTTAAGCTCGTGCTTGCTGAAATAACGAAAATAAATATAAATACGCCGTTTAATATTGCCGCAAAGCCATCCATATTTTGAATCTGCGTAGGCACTTGAACATTGGAGCCTGAGGCTGCTACCGCCACAATAAGCAACGCGACAATAGCAATATAGAATATGAGCGCTCCCTTTTGTTTTTTTAAGCTTTTTAACTTATTGACTATTGAACGCCATAATAAATAGGATAGCGCTTTCATGCCTTAATTTCCTCACTGCCGCCTGTTATTTCAAAGAATAATTGTTCGAGCGACTCGTTGCGACTCTCCACGTCACTGCGCGTACACTCTGCCAGTATCTTACCTTTTTGAAGAATAAATGCCTTGTCCCAAAGCTCTTCAACGCTATCGAGCAGATGAGTTGAGATCAAAAGCGCTGTGCCCTTATTACGTTCCTGTACAAAGGTTTCCTTTAATTCTTTTATTGCGTATGGATCAAGTCCTACCATAGGTTCATCTACCAAAAGAAGCTTAGGCGCTGGTAAAAGTGCACAACAAATGCTGACCTTTTGCTGCATGCCCTTACTTAATTCTTTTCCGAACTTAGTGCGGTTTTCAACTAGCTGAAATTTGCTAAGCAGCTCTTGAGCACGTTCCTGCCAACCATTTTCAAGCTCATACGCGCGTGCGATAAACTGCATGTGTTCGTCAACCGTAAGCAAATCATATACAGACGGTGCTTCAGGTATGTATCCAAGCCGCCTTTTTGCATCGCTGCTTTTATTCGGATAGCCATCTATAGTAATAGTGCCGTCATAACGCAATAATCCTGCAATAGCTTTGATTGCAGTAGACTTGCCCGCCCCGTTTGGACCGACCAATATGGCTGTTTCTCCGGAATTTACATTTAGCGCGATATTATCATTAGCCAGTAGTTTACCATATTTTTTTGTTAGTCCATTTACAATAAGCATAATACTGCCCCCTTTCTATGAGCAAAGATTATATCATTTGTCTAAGCGAATGTGAACATTTGTCATCGAATGTTGATTATTTGTTGAAATACGTCACCTATTTTGTCAAACGGAATATTTTATTACCAACAAGCCTAAGGAGGAGAAACAATGAAAGGCGCAGCTTGTGAGACGTATAAGTGCTCATGTGGCGATACAAAAATAATGACGGGAGCGGAGCTTAGGGCCTACCCCGCCGGCTCTGTATGCATGGAATGCTCAAATATAGACGGCGATAATATATATGAAATGGCAACCATGGAGTTCCCAAATCAAATTTATCGCTACGGATTATGCCCAATGCAAGCATTGCAGCAAGGCACAATGTTTCCCTAACTAATAAAATAAGCAAGGAGCAGATTATGTCACAGGAAGATATGTTGACAAGAATTGCCGAGCTGCAATTTGTATGTGTCGATCTAAATCTTTATATCGACACCCACCCATGCGATGAAGCGGCCAAAGCCGACTATCTGTGCTATAGTAAAAAGTTAATGCAGCTTATCAAAGAATATGAAGGAATTTGTGGACCTTTATTGAACTTCGGACATTCGCCCACCGATGTTGGTTGTTATGTATGTTCGGAGTGGCCGTGGGAGGCGTGACGCATAATATGTGGATATATCAAAAAAAGCTCGAATACCCCGTAAACATTACCGTACCCGACCCCAAGATGGCTAAACTGCTTTTTGCGCAATACGGTGGCCCCGATTCGGATATGTACGCGCACAAAGAGATGATTGTACGTTAATAGCCTTTTTACTATTAAACAGCCATATCTCAAAAACGTAATCATTACTGTCAGGCTGCTTGCGTCGTACCACTATTTTCTTCACAAAACATCTAACCAATTCTTCAATAGCTTCATCGCTTTCAAGATTCGCATTTTTCACAACTTGCGCCATTACGCTTGTTGATTTCTCCAATACGTTCATACTGGCGCGAATATGAGTAATATCAGATATTTTGTCTTCAATGTCACTTAGTTGAATTTCAATTTTTGCATTCACATTTTTATAGTCAACATCAGATATAACACCGTTCATCCATCCGTTTACTAGCTTGTCCTTTTTTTTAACCATTTCAGATTT
>CAZUUR010000223.1:0-3521 GCA_964622815.1 uncultured Oscillospiraceae bacterium
GTATGGCCGCGGAGACCTTCGATTATTTCAATGCCCTTTGAAACTGGTGTACGGAAGTGCTCAAGCCCCATGGAAAGGTCGCACTGATAGATATAGTAAGGACGCACACGCATCTTTACAAGATCCTGCACGAGCTTTTTCATCACATGCACGCAGTCGTTCACGCCGGCGAGAAGCACTGTCTGATTGCCAAGGGGGATACCGGCATCGGCAAGCATTGCGCAGGCCTTTGCGGCTTCCTCAGTGACCTCGGCGGGGTGATTGAAGTGAGTGTTGAGCCAAATGGGATGATATTTCTTTAGCATATTGCAAAGCTCGGGCGTTATGCGCTGAGGCATAACCACAGGAGTGCGGCTGCCCAGACGAACTATTTCAACATGCTCTATCTTGCGAAGGGTGCTTATGATATACTCAAGCATTTCATCGCTCTGCATGAGGCAATCGCCGCCGGAAAGCAGCACGTCGCGCACCTCTTCATGCTCTCTTATATACTCTATGCATTTATCTATCTGCGCCTTTGGTACGGAAGCGTCATGCTGACCTGCGAAACGGCGGCGCGTGCAATGGCGGCAATACATTGAGCACTGATCTGTGATAAGGAATAGCACTCTATCCGGATACCTGTGAGTAAGACCGGGAACGGGTGAGTCGCTGTCCTCATGGAGAGGATCGAGCAGGTCAGCGTCCGCCTGATGAAGCTCCTTGGCGGTGGGTATGGCCTGACGTCTCACGGGGTCGTGCGGGTCATCGGGATTGATAAGGGAAAGATAATAAGGCGTTATCGCCATGCGAAGCGTGCCAAGGCACTGCTTAACGCCGTCCTCCTCCTCGGGGGTGAGCTTAATATATTTTTTAAGGTCTTCAAGCGTTTCAACACGATTTTGAAGTTGCCATTTCCAATCGTTCCACTGCTGCGCAGGTACGTCCTTGAATAAACCGTATTCTCTGCTTTGTTTCATTGTGTTTACACTCCTTTGTTCAATTCTTTTGTCCTTACCGGTGATTGAAAAAAAGGGCTGCGGCAAAACTCGATCAAGACAGTTCCCTGCGGCATCGCACGCTCAGACGCAGGGTCAACTCTTCCTCGGCCACTGTTTTGCGGCAGCCCCGTTGATTAAACGTATTTCTCGTCGAACAGCTTACGAAGCTTCGGGCACTCACGAAGCACGTTGAGCGTGATCTCCGCATGGTCCTTGGTATAGCCGTTGCCAACTATCATGGTGACGTCCTTGCCTACGCCCTCCGCGCCAAGGGCAGCCTTGGTGAAGCTGGTAGCCATGGAGAAGAAATAAACTATGCCGTCGTCACGGACGGGAAGTATAGCGCTCATCTCGCAGCTCTCAACGTTTACGCAGCAGATGGAAATATCGTATTCTTTGCCGTCGTTAGCCTTTAGGGATTCCTCGAGCACCTGCACGGGCTCCTTTGCGCTGGCCACTATGACCTTATTGTATACGCCAAGCTCCATAAGCGCGTCAACCTGCTTGGGATTGCGCACTACGCCCACCACGTTGCCGGTGGGGCCGACGGCCTTCATGGCTTCATAGCCGCAAAGCACGCCGCTCTTGCCGTTTGCGCCAAGTATAAGCACGCTGTCGCCGGTCTTGGGAAGCTTGCGAGCCTGCGCGGGCGCACCCGCTACATCGAGCGCCGCAAGAGCAAGCGCTTCGCTCATATCGTCGGGAAGCTTTGCATAGATGCCGCTCTCAAAGAGCACTGCCTTGCCTTCGATGTCAACGCGGTCTATTTCTTTGTGTATAGCCTTTATCTTGTCTATGCGCAGCGGAGTCATGGAAAGCGAAACGAGGGAGGCTATCTTATCGCCAACCTTGAGGTCGCGATCCTTGAGATCTTCGCCTATATAGGCTATTTTGCCTATGAACATGCCGCCGCTGCCTGTGACGGGGTTTTGCTGCTTGCCGCGCTCGGCTACTATGCCAAGTATCATTTCGCCTATCTTCTTTTCATCGCCGCCGCAGGCTTCCTCGATCTGAGTGAAGGACGCGGAGTCGATATTGAGGGAGATAACATCGCAGATTATTTCGTTGGAGTACAGCTTAGACATGTCATTGTCTATCTTGTAAGCCGCCTGAGTGAGAACGCCCTGGGGTTCTATTACGCGATGCACGCCATACTTATTGCCCTTGATTGCCATGTGTTAAAATCCTCCTAAAATATTGTTTTATTTAATATTCAGCCGTTGCAACCAATTTACCGTAAATTGGTTTACAGAGCCTTGAGTCCCAGTATCTGACGGGCTTCAGCAGGTGTAGCCACCTCGCGCCCCATTTCCTTTGCGAGACGGACAACTTTTTCAACAAGCTCGCTGTTATGCTTGGCTAAAACGCCCTTTGAGAGATAAACATTATCCTCAAAGCCCACGCGCACATGGCCGCCCATTATTATGCCCATCACAGCCATGGGGAACTCGAAGCGACCAACGCCCGCCACAGTCCATGTAGAGCCTTGCGGTATGCTGCCGGCCATGAAAACGAGGTCGCGCGGGTCGCCGCTGATGCCGCCGTTCACGCCCATAACGAAATCAAAATGCATGGGGGATTTGATATAGCCCTTTTTGTTAAGACGGATAGCCATATCTATCATGCCCTTATCAAACACCTCAACCTCGGGCTTTATGCCGCGCGCGGCCATTTTCTCGCCGAAGTCCTTTATCATGTTTTCGGTATTGACGAAAATATCGTCGCCGCCGAAATTGCAGGTGCCGCAATCGAGCGTGGCCATTTCCGGCATAAGGGTGATGGGCTGCAAGCGCTCGTCATTGCTCATGCCCACGGCACCGCCGGTGGAGGGCTGGATTATAGCATCGGGGCACTTGGCCTTTATAGCGTCTATGCAGGCCTTGAAGCGCTCCGCGCTCTGAGTGGGAGTGCCGTCGTCCTCGCGGACGTGGAGATGGATTATGGACGCCCCGGCCTTATATGCGCCGTATGCTTCCTCCGCTATCTCCTCAACGGTGTAGGGAACGGCGGGATTATGCTCCTTGGTTACCTCCGCGCCGCATATACAGCAGGTGATAATGAGTTTTTCCACTTGTTAGCTCCTTTCCTGTTGGGTGAATGGTTTTTTTCGTTTGCTCTTTGACAAGCGTGACTAAGTCCGATTTTTTACTTTTTGCGCTGCTTGTCTTTAGGGACGACGCAGGTGCCGCTGGCGCGGCAGACCACTATTGGCTCGGCCAAAATGTCGCACGCGGACTCGTTAATATCGGTGCGTGGAGCTATTACCTTGCGCGCTTCAAACACCATCTTGCGGGAGGTATTGCCAGCGCTTACTATTTCGCCTGTGGCCTCGATGTAATCGCCGGCAAAAACAGGCGCCATGAACTCGACCATATCATAAGCCTTGAAAAGACCCTCGTCGCCGTCGTTCATGATAAGAAGCTCGGTGGCGACATCGCCGAAAAGCGCCAGCATTCTTGCGCCGTCAACGAGGTTTCCGCCGTAATGCGCATCGTGCGCGCTCATGCGAAGTCTGATAGTGGATTTCATTGCCATTTTAAT
>CAZUUR010000224.1:0-3506 GCA_964622815.1 uncultured Oscillospiraceae bacterium
TTTACTCATACCATTTATACTTTGGTAGGTGGAAAAATTGTGTATCAAGCAAACTGACTGCGCAAAATTGGTGCAGCAAATATTGAAATATTTGCTTAAATATTGATTTTATGCTTGCCAAAGCGCTTCAATAGTGTTAGAATACTGCTGTTTGATTGATTATCAAGATATGCCTTTAACTCGGCAAGGAGGTGTCAAGAATGGGTAAGTTTTGCGAGATCTGCAAAAAGGGAACTATGTCCGGCAACAACGTCAGCCACGCTAAGAACAGAACTAAGCGTGCGTGGGCGCCTAATGTCCAGACTGTTCGCGTTATCGTAAACGGAACTCCTACCAGGATGAACGTTTGCACACGTTGCCTCCGTTCCGGCAAGGTTCAGCGCAGCATATAAGTTTTGCAGCATTATAAAGAAGTTGCCTTTAGGGCAGCTTCTTTTTATGTGCGCGATATTAGCACGCATATAACCACTACCGCGGCTATAGCAAGCAGCAGCGCCAAGCCAAAGCTTAAGCCGCATAACAGCAGCAAAAAAAACGCTGTGAAAAACACGCATGCATTTCTAAGCGTACTTCTTTTAACGCATCTGCGCCTTAATCTCACTGTACATGGTCTAAACTGCAATTTCATAATTATAACCATAGCTTTCGTTTACGAAAGCTTCCTTATATGGGAATCGAGGGTGGTTTGGGGAAGCAAAATCGTCCCAACGAATAGTGTAGCTATTCGTTTGATTAGCGCAGCTATTCGTTTGCTCTCGGCGTGGAAAGCCTCAAAGCCATAAATGAAAGACGTAGGCTATCATATTTTTGCCTCCCTAATATAGTACGCGCCCGGCTTATGTTATGTCACACCGATTAAGCATACGGAATAATTTAAGAGTATGACGAAATTAAGGGAGGACACTATGCCTCAACCTATTGTTGAACTAAACGGCGTATGCCTTACATATCACACGCTTGACGGTGAGACCAAAGCGCTAAGCAAGCTATCCTTCACAGTTGACAGAGGAGAATTTATAGCCATAGTCGGGCCATCAGGCTGCGGAAAAACCAGCGTGCTATCGCTGTTGTCTGGCCTCATGAAGCCAACTCATGGCAGCATATATGTGGCGGATTCAAGCCCTGGTTATATGCTCCAGCACGACCATCTTCTTTCTTGGAGAACCATTAAAGATAACGTAACATTGGGGCTAAGGGTGAGAAAGATGTTAACCAAGCAAACTCGCGATTATGCCTATTCGCTTATAGACAAATACGGGCTTCACGATTTTGCTCACAGCTATCCTCATCAGTTATCCGGCGGCATGCGCCAAAAAACGGCGCTAATCAGAACGCTTGCGCTTTCGCCTGAGCTTCTTTTGCTTGACGAGCCTTTTTCCTCGCTCGACTATCAAACGCGGCTCGCGCTTTCCGATGAGGTGCATCGCATTATAAAGGACGAAGAAAAGACCGCCATACTCGTTACCCATGATATTTCAGAAGCGCTTTCGATGAGCGACAGGATACTTATATTTTCAGATAGGCCCGCGCGGCTAAAGCACGAGCTGAAGCTTGAAAACTGGCAGGGTCTGTCCACGATTGAAAGGAGAAGCATGCCCGACTTTAAAAATAGATTTGAGCTAATCTGGAAGGAGCTAAAGCATGATGCGCAACAATGAACCAATATATTCTCCCGAGCATCAGGCATATATAAACGGTCTGCAAAGAAAAAAGCGTTTCATCTTGTCAATGCGCATTCTTTTGCTGATTTCAATAATGATTTTTTGGGAGTTTGCAGCGGAAATAAAGCTTATCGACCCATTTATCACCAGTTCTCCGTCCAGGGTGGTTTCAACGATAATTAGGCTTATTTCAAGCGGGGAGCTTTGGACGCATATAGCCGTTACGCTTTTTGAAACTACAATAAGCTTCATACTAGGCACTGTGCTTGGAACTTTGCTTGCAATACTGCTTTGGTGGAGCAAAACGCTTTCAAAAATACTTGACCCGTACCTTGTGGTGCTAAACGCGCTGCCTAAAATAGCGCTTGGGCCTATACTAATTGTTTGGTTCGGTTCAGGAATGACGAGCATAATTGTTATGGGCATGTTGATTTCAATTATCGTCACCACAATAAGCGTTTTGTCCGGCTTTAATGATACCACGTCCGACATGCAGCTTTTAATGCGCACGCTTGGCGCTACAAAGCTGCAAACCTTTCTTATGGTGGTATTCCCCGCTTCCGTGCCAACCATTATTGCAGCGCTGAAATTGAGCGTGAGCATGAGCTGGGTGGGCGTTATCGTGGGTGAGTATCTAGTTTCAAAAGATGGGCTTGGCTATTTAATTGTGTACGGAGGCCAGGTATTTAAGCTGGACTTAGTTATGGCGAGCATAATAGTGCTGTGCATTTTAGCGGCATTGATGTATTACGCGGTGGCATATATAGAAAAGCGCTTCACCGCACGGCATTCTCACGGTTGATTAAGCAATATAATGCGGGAGCTAACATCGCTCCCGTCAATACTAAGGCTGGCAAACGAAGGTTTTCTGCCGTTTCGCGGACGTGATGGGCTGCCAGGATTTACGATAAGCAGCCCTCCGCTCGCTTCAATGAGCGATACATGCGTATGCCCGTAGAGAGCCACATTGCACATAAGCTCCTCGGCGCGATAGGCTAAACGCGAGCGATCGTAATTCACGGCATACTGATGCCCATGCGTCATGAACACGCGCACGCCTTCAAATGCTTCGACCTGCTCGGGCTCGGCGTCTGAATAATCGCAGTTGCCGCGCACGAAGCACACCTTTTGCCCCATTGCGCGTATATATTCAGCATCGCGCACATTATCCCCAAGATGCAGCCACGCATCAGCATTTGGCAGTTTTCTTAAAGCCATATCAATAGACGCAGTACTGCCGTGGGTATCGGATATAACGCCTATGAGCATCACTTTTCGCTCTCCAGCATTTTTCTAAGCTCAATCAAGGCGTTTGCCCTATGGCTAAGCGAATTTTTTTCTTCGGCGGATAATTGGGCAAACGATCTTTTGAGCGGCTCGTAATAGAAAAGCGGATCGTAGCCAAAGCCGTTATCGCCAACAGGGCTTGTTAAAAGCTTGCCTTGCACGCTGCCCATCGCGATTATGGTGTCCATGTTTCGTCTTGCAAGCGCCGCCGCGCATACAAAGCTGCAAGTACGCTTATCGTGTGGAACGGCTAACATATTTTTAAGCAGCTTGGCGTTATTTTCAGCATCGTTATGGCCTTCTCCCGCATATCGAGCGCTATACACTCCCGGCGCTCCGTCAAGCGCTTCCACGCTAAGGCCGCTATCGTCTGAAAGGACGGCGTCCGCATCGAGGTATGCACGCGTTTGCTCGGCTTTTTTGCGCGCGTTTGCCTCAAATGTTTCGCCGTCCTCAACAACATCTATATTCGCGCCTATATCCTTGAGCGATAATATCTCATCGAAGTAAGCGCCAAGTATTTGCTTTATCTCTTTAACCTTATTTGCGTTATTCGAC
>CAZUUR010000225.1:0-3496 GCA_964622815.1 uncultured Oscillospiraceae bacterium
TAATAAATTTAAGAAAACGCTATAAACCGGATCTTTTTTTTAACGCCGAGGTGGCGATAGCTGAGCTTGAAAAGCGCGATGGGCCTGAGCTTGCTCAGCTGCAAAGGGAAGCTATTATTTCAGCGCTTCAAGAGGGCGTGCTCATTATAACGGGCGGCCCTGGCACCGGCAAAACCACAATATTGAAGTTTGTGGTGAAGCTCATGCAGCAAATGGGCAAATCATACGAAATGTGTGCGCCCACGGGGCGTGCGGCAAAAAGAATGAGCGAGGCCACGGGCGGCGAGGCGAGGACTATTCATCGCATGCTCGAGTATGGTTTTGGCGATGAGAATTTTACAAAGGGAGAGGATAAGGCGATAAAGCTTGGAACAGGAGTTATCATGGTGGGCGATGCCGACCAGCTTCCGCCTGTAGGCCCGGGAAACGCACTTAAGGATATGATGGAGAGCGGCTGCATCAAAACCATAATGCTTTGCGAAATATTTCGCCAAAGCGAGCATAGCGCCATAGCTGAGAATGCACATATAATCAATAACGGCGGCGTTCCGGCGCTGGATAATATGAGCGACTTCTTATTTGAAAGCATGGAGTCGGCGCTTCAAGCGCAGCGGCGAATAGTTGGCGTTTGTTCGGGAAAAACGAAGCTGCTAAGCGGTTATGACGAATTTAGGGATATACAGGTATTGTCACCTATAAAAGATGGCGAGCTGGGAGTAAAAATGCTCAACAAGCAGCTTCAAGCGGCGCTGAATCCGCCCTCAAGGGATAAAAATGAGCAAAGCTATGGAGATATTATCCTTCGTGAAGGCGATAAGGTGATGCAGATAAAGAATAATTACGGCGTTGAATGGTCAAGACGCAGCCGTGGCGGTGATATAGAGCTTGGTACGGGCGTTTTTAACGGTGATTTCGGCACTATTATGAAAATTGACAAGGAAGCGCGCGAGGTGTTAATACTTTTTGACGACGAACGTGCCGCGAACTACGATTATTCCATGCTTGATGAAATAATGCTCGCGTATTGCATTACAATACATAAAAGCCAGGGAAGCGAGTTTCCGGTGGTGGTAATGCCCGTATTTATGAGATCAAAATTCACAACTCGCAATCTTTTTTATACCGCGGTTACTCGCGCGAGAAATAAAGTGGTTTTGATAGGGCGCAGGGAAAGCGTTGAAAGCATGGTAGCCAACGCGGAAGTATCCAAGCGATACAGTGCGTTAAAACGCTTTATGGAGGATTATGCGTCGCTATGAACGGCTTATTTGAACGAGTGCTTGACGCGCTGTATCCGGATAATGTATCCTGCCGCATTTGCGGCCGCGAAGCGGTGGTTGATGCGCGCGGAGTGTGTGTGGAGTGTCAAAGCGCGATAGAGCTTGCCGGAGAAGCGCAAGGGAGCGGGGCAATATCCGCGTTTTATGCTGGGCTTAAATATAATGCAAAGGTGAGCCTGCCCATGCAGGCGTTTAAATATAACGGCGCGCGATACATGGCGAGGTTTTTCGCGCAGTTCATGGAAGTAAACAAAGCGTGGAATATTGATGCTGTGGTGCCTATTCCCCTGCATGGAAAAAAACTGCAAAAGCGAGGATATAATCAAAGCGAGCTGCTTGCACGGCTGGTAGCGGAGCGCTATGGATTCAAGCTTGATACCGCTGCTGTGAAGCGCGTAAAGGATACGCCCACGCAAACTCACATGTCTGCCGTGGAGCGAACCGAAAATATGCAAAACGCATTTGCCGCAAGCGCCGGAGCAACTAAAAACATATTGCTCATTGATGATGTGAGGACTACCGGCAGTACGCTTATGGCCTGCGCAGATGCCCTCAAGGCGGCGGGCGCGGAAAAAATATATGCGCTTACAGCGTGCGTGGCAGTTTTAGACTGATGTGAAAGGAAAGAGCTTATGAGACTATATTATGCAGATGAAATAGTTGCCGAAACAACCGCCAAGGTGCTAGAGGTGCGGCCTTATGAGCAAAATTTTGCCGTCATACTCGATAAAACCCTGTTTTACCCAGAAAGCGGCGGGCAATTAGCCGATAAGGGCACGATCAGCGGCATACCCTTAATTCATGTTGTGGAGGAGCACGAGCAGGTTTTGCACATAATTGGCCAAAGCCTTAATGTGGGCGAGACAGTGCTTTTAAAGCTTGATGTGGCTTCGCGGGCGGATCACTCGCAGCAGCATACAGGCGAGCACATTCTCTCGGGGCTTGCGCACTCCATGTTTGGAGCAGTCAATGTAGGCTTTCACATGGCTGATACATATTCAACAATAGATTTGGATAAGTATCTTGAAAAGGAAGAGCTTGAAGAGCTTGAGCGCGCCGCAAACCGCGCTGTGCAGGCCAATGAAGCAACAGTGTATAAATATGTGACGCCTGAGGAGCTTGAAAGCCTTAATATCCGTAAAAAGGCAAAAGGGCTAACGGGGCAAATAAGAATTGTGTATGCGGGCGCTGTTGATTCATGTACCTGCTGCGGGACGCATTGCAATAGAAGTGGAGAAGTCGGCGCTATACACATAAGCGCGTCAATGAAATATAAGGGCGGAATAAGGCTGTGGTTCTTGTGCGGAATGCGCGCCGTTGATAGCGCTATAAATAATAGCGCCGCACTGGACAAGCTTTCAAGACGCTTTAGCGTAAAGAACGAAGATGTTGTGGAAGCGGTAATAAAGCAGGGCGACGAATTGAGCGGAATTAAGCATGAGCTAAAAGAAAAGACCGCAAGGCTCATGGAGTACCGCGCTATGGAGCTTGCGGAGTCGGCTGTTGACGTTAATGGAATAAAGGCCGTTGTTACGCTCGAAAAAAATTGCGGCATGGCGGAAATCAAGCTTTTAGCCGATGATCTGTGTAAACGCGGAAAATACGCGGCGGTTATAGCCGCAAGCAATAAAGACACAATTCAATATGTGTTAAAGCATGGCGACAATGTGAATGTGGATATGCGCGAGGTATGCAGCACGCTAAACGTCATGCTTGACGGCAAGGGCGGAGGCCGGCCGGATAACGCGCAAGGCAGCGCTAAGCTGCGCGGCGATGCGGATATGGCAATGGAGCAGTTTAAAACTTATTTTGAAAAAATGCTGCGGGGCAAATAAATGCACAAAAAAACATGTTGCAAGAACAAATAATTCGGGTATTTTGCTTGCAATAGAGAAAACGTTGTGATATAATTCGAGCGTTCGAGTTAAAAAGCAAAAGCAGGGGGGTGAATCGTTTGGCAAATATCAAATCCGCTATGAAGCGCGTGAAGGTTATCGAAAAAAAGAGCCTTCGCAATCACATGGTCATGTCTCAGGTCAAAACTGCTGTGAAGAATTTTGACAAGGCTTTGGCATCGGAAGATAAGGCAGCTGTTAAGGCCGCTTATATCAACGCTGTAAGTACAGTGGATAAGGCTGCTGCCAAAGGCGTTATTCATAAAAACGCTGCTGCGCACAAAAAAGCCCAGCTTACCATAAAGTTAGCAGCAAAATAAG
>CAZUUR010000226.1:0-3487 GCA_964622815.1 uncultured Oscillospiraceae bacterium
CTATTTATTTCTCAGGAAATATCAGCGTTATCGCCGTGCCCTCGCCCTCCATGCTTTCAAGCTCAAGCTTGGCTGAATGTATCATAGCGCCGTGCTTGACTATCGAAAGGCCAAGCCCTGTGCCGCCGGTGGCCTTTGAGTGGCTTTTATCCACCCGGTAAAATCTTTCAAACACATGCGCGTGATGCTCCTTTGGTATGCCTATGCCCGTATCCCTCACGCACACGCGCGCGCCGCCGTTTTCGCTGAGCGCCACCTCCACGCTGCCGCCTGTGACATTATATTTTATCGCATTATCTACAAGATTGAATATCATCTCGTCGAGCAGCTTTCTCATGCCATAAACCGTGACCTCGCCGCCCGTGAGCGCAAGCTTTACGTTAGCCTCCGCGGCCTTATCCTTCAATCTATCCATAACGCCTTGGCACAGCGCCTTTAGCTCCACGTTCTCACTCTGTGGAAGGCGCTGCCTTTCATCGAGCTGCGAAAGCTTTAAAATATCCTCCACAAGCTGTATCATGCGCTTGCCCTCAAGATATATGCGACCCGCAAATTCGCGCGTATCCTCCGCCTTTGCAACGCCGTCGCGCATAATTTCCGCATAGCCCACAATGGAAGTGAGCGGCGTTTTAAGCTCGTGAGTAACGTTTGCGGTAAATTCCCTGCGGCTCTTTTCAAGCTCCTTTTTTTCGCTTATGTCCAGCAGCAGCGCCACCGCGCCAAGAACCGAACCGTCCGCGACGACGGGATTAGCTATGAAGCTGTATGTGCGCATATCAAGCTCAACCTCCGCCTCGCCAAGCTCGCCGCTTATCGCCTTGCCAACAGCAGCGAGCATGTGTGTATCGCGTCTGGCCGCCACCATGCTCGCGCCAACGAGACTTTTCGCATCAGCGCCGAGCGCTTTTGCGGCGCTCCTGTTTATGGCGAGTATCTCACCCTTTTCATTTAAAAGCAGCATACCCTCGCGCATGTTTTCCATAACCGCAGTAAGCTCTCGGCTCTTTTGCTCTAGTTTTTCATTCTGCTCCCTGAGCGCGTCGTTTTGGTGCTGCATCATAAGCAGCATAGGCGAAAGCTCATCATATACGTCTCCCTCGAGCGGAGCTGAAAAATCCACTCGCGCTATCGGCTCCATGAGCCGCCGCGATAGCAGCCGCGCTATCACAGCCGCCGCCACCGCCACGGCGACAGATATTAAAAACAGCGGCGTAAATATGCCGTCGAGCATGCCAAGCGCGCTGCTCTTTGTGGCGGATACGCGCAGCACTCCGCCATTTGAAAGACGCTTGGCGTAATAAAGATATTGCTCCATTAAGGTGCTTGAATATCTGCGGCTCTCGCCTTGGCCGTCTTTAAGCGCGGCCTCGATCTCCGGCCTGTTTAAATGATTTTCCATACTCGCCGCGCTCGAAACATTATCATAAAGCACGCCGCCGTCCGCCGCTATGAGCGTTATGCGCTCACTGCCTGCGATAGCGCTTAAAAACGCCTCGCGGTCGTCCGTTTCATCGAGCGCGTGCGCAAGATACTCCGCCTGTGTTTTAAGGCTTGCCATAAGCTCTTTGCCAAAAGCTTCACCAAGCAGCGCGAGTGTCAGCGCCACAACTAGCGCCACCGCAACGAACGCTGTTAGGAATATACTCCAGAAAATACGTTTTTTCATGCCTTTCCTCCAAATCTATACCCCACCCCGCGCACCGTTTCTATCATCGACCCGCATTGCTTTAGCTTTGCGCGCAGCGTTTGAACATGCACGTCAACCGTGCGCGTGCCGCCGCTATAGCCGTAATCCCAAATTTTTTCGAGCAGCCTTTCGCGCGTAAACGCCGCGCCGCAATTTTCCATAAGATATTTTAAAAGCTCGTATTCCTTGAGCGTTAATGCGATTTCCTCGCCTTGAACATGCACGGTGTGCGCCGCCTTGTCGAGTGCAAGCGAGCCGAAAGCAAGCTTATCCGCACTTTCTCCCGCACCGCCGCGCCTTAAAAGCGCACGCACCCGCGCGGCAAGCTCCGCCATGCCAAAGGGCTTTACAATATAATCGTCCGCGCCGCCGTCAAGCCCTATCACCTTATCAAATTCCGAATCCTTGGCTGTGAGCATAGCTATGGGGATAGCCTTTGTTAAGGCGTCCGCTCGAAGCCGCCTTAAAATGCTCATGCCGTCCTCCTTTGGCAGCATAACATCGAGCAGCACCGCGTCCGGCACGCGCGCGTGCACTGCCGCGTAAAACGCCTCCGCGTCCGCAAAGCCCTTTGTTTCAAGGCCCATTTGAGTGAGCGTATAGCTAACAAGCTCTCTTATATTATCATCGTCCTCAACATAGTAGATCACAGATATTCTCCTTTATACATGCCGGTGAGCGAATATTCCACCCACTCGGCTATATTTTGCGCATGGTCGCCTATGCGCTCGAAATACTTGGCTATCATGAGAAGATCCATTGCCTGCGAGCCGTTGGCCGCATCAAGCCTTATTAAATCTATAAGCTCCCGCTTTATAACGGTGAAAAGCTCGTCTATTATGTCGTCCATGGCTATTACCTCACGCGAAAGCTCAAGGTCGTGCTTAACATAAGCGTCAAGGCTGCCGGAGACCATTTTTATGGCAGCGTCCGCCATTTGCGGCAGATGCTCGAATTTTTTTATATAAGGCTCATGTGAAAGATAAATAACCAGCCCCGAAATATCCGCCGCCTGATCGCCTATGCGCTCCATATCGGTTATCATTTTCATAGCGGCTGAAATAAGCCTTAGATCTCGCGCCACGGGCTGCTGGCGCAAAAGCAGCTTTAGGCACAGCGCCTCTATATCGCGCTCCTTTTGATCTATATCGGCATCAAGGGAAATGGCCTCGCCGGCCGCTATGGCGTCCTGATTCAAGAGCGCTCTTGTGGCGCTTTTTATCGAGCGCTCGATAAGCGCGCCCATCTCAAGCAGGCTGTCGTTCAAAAGGGTTAATTGCTCCTCAAAACGGTTTCTCATTATCCAAACCTCCCGGTTATGTAATCCTCGGTGCGTTTATCCCTCGGCAGTGAAAAAAGCTTATCGGTCTTATCAGCCTCCACTATCTCGCCCATGAGGAAAAACGCAGTCTTATCAGATATTCTCGCCGCCTGCTGCATATTGTGAGTTACTATAATTATAGTATATTTTCTTTTTAGCATAACGGCAAGGTCTTCTATTTTAGATGTTGAAATAGGGTCGAGCGCGCTTGTGGGTTCATCCATCAAAAGCACCTCCGGCTCTACGGCGAGCGCGCGCGCTATGCAAAGGCGCTGCTGCTGCCCGCCCGAAAGCCCGAGAGCGTCTTTTTTGAGCCTATCTCTCAATTCCTCCCATATAGCCGCGTCACGAAGCGATTTTTCAACCATATCGTCCAGCTTCGCCTTTGAGCGAACGCCGTGCGTGCGCGGGCCGAACGCGATATTATCATAAACGCTCATGGGGAAGGGATTAGGCTTTTGAAACACCATGCCAACGCG
>CAZUUR010000227.1:0-3464 GCA_964622815.1 uncultured Oscillospiraceae bacterium
AATTTTATCTGAACAAGCGCATACCCGACGCGCTGCTTTTTCAATGGCTCAATACCAAAGAGCTGCCCGAGGAGCTATGCAAAAAATATCGTCAAGAGCTAATAAATGAAAAAATGGCATACCTCGCAGCAGTGCCATCAAACGTCTATTCGCCATTTATCAACGAATCCTTTGCCAGCTGGGGCTTTGGCTCATTTAGATATTTGAGCACGCGTCAGGAGAAGGAGGATTATCTTTTCAAGCTCGTCGTTCAAAGACAGATAGTTACATACATGCACTCGCTTATGGTGCAGCGGCTTTCAGACCGCATACAGGAAGCCGTGTGGCGCACTCACCCAGAATATTTTATTAACGTGCTCGGATACACGGATTTGCAGTCCGTGCTTGAGCATCGCGACGAGATAGCCAGCTTTATACATTTAAGCTCCGTATTCCACGATATAGGCAAGAACCATATCGCCGGAGTTATCAACATACAGCACAGAAAGCTTTTTGACTGTGAATTTGCAATAATCAAAACGCACCCCCAAATAGGTGCGCAGCTATTAGATCAAGACGCTGATTTTACTAAATATAAAGATATAATACTCGGACATCATAAATTTTATAATGGTAAAGGTGGCTACCCTGCGGATTTTGATAATACCGCCTCATGCAACCGTTTTATTAGCGACCTTATTACCGTATGCGATTGCATAGACGCAGCGACCGACACATTCGGGCGCAACTACGCCTCCGCAAAGGATTTTGCCACCGTGCGCGATGAGATAATAAGAGATGCCGGAACGCGCTACAATCCTGATATTGCCGAAATATTAAAAGACGACATACTTGCAGGCAGGCTTTCGGAGCTCACAAGAGACGGGCGCGAATCGGTTTACTTTGAAGTATATAGTAAACATTTACAGAAATAAGACGCGCTAATAGTCGAGTTCGTTTTCTCCTACACGCATCTTATCCAGTTTTTCATTTTTATACGGCTTTCTTATTTCGATAAGATTGAGCACGGAATAGCCATGCTTTTTTAAAAATGCTATAACGCCTAAATTATTTGGGTGAACATAGTTATATACCATATCCTCTCCATAAGAAAGAGCAAGCTCCTCCGTCTTTTCAAACAGCCTTGATGCAACGCCTTTACGCCTGTGCTCATTTTTAACATAAAGCTGCTCCACCCACACGGTGGGCACGTCCACACGGCAAACGGCATAACCAAGGTATTCGCCGTTCTCCTCAGCGACAAATGTTGGAAAGCACGCATAATCGCTAAGCTCCTCGCGTGCCGCGATGATATTAGGCTTTGACACAACACCTCTATATAAATTGAGCGTCACGCGAAAATCTGCAAGCATGCGCGCAACGGCTTCTCTATCACAGCTTTTTATATCAAGAATTTGCACAAGTCCCCTCCAAATCTGCAAAATCAAGTATCTCATAACCCGAATCGGTGACGCGAGAGAACTCTACGCAGGATATTTGAGCCCCAAACGGCGCACAGCGTTCCTTTACAATAGACAAACAGCTCGTTCTCATCGTCTCCTATGTATGTAGGTTATATGGCACGTCTTGGTGCAAGAGCAAAATGCGTTGCACAATAGGCTATATACATAATGCGCTCACTGGCGGCGTTATCCATTACGCAGGACATTATTATTCTTCTACTTTAGAAAGCCATTGACTATCTGCTTCTCGGCTTCTTTTTCATCTAAGCCAAGCGTCATGAGCTTTATTAGCTGCTCTCCCGCTATTTTGCCTATGGCGGCCTCATGAATGAGGCTTGCGTCAACGCAGGTAGCGCTAAGCTGCGGGCTTGCTAAAACGCTCGCATTATCCATGATTATCGAATCGCACTCGGTATGTCCGGCGCAGGGCGCATTGCCATTCAAAACGCTAATAAAATGCTGATGGCTTGCGTCCTTTGCAACGGTGCGGCTCACTATATTGCAGCTACAGTCCGCGCCATTTAGATCCGCTGAAAAATCCGAAACAGCCTTTTGCGTGCCGGTTGTCATCACCTTTTCATGCACGACGAGGCTTGAGCGGGCAGCGAGCGTGGCAGCGGTCTTTCTTACGGTATCGTCTATGCCCGCTATCTGCGTGGTCTCCATCTCCATGACGGCGTCCTCGTCAAGCCGAACTACGGTAGTGGGGTTCATGAGGCGCTTGCCTCTGCCCTCGCCCTCGCCATAATGCTTTTCAATATAGCGCACCCTTGCGTTTTTGCCAACGAAGAAGCTATGTATGCCATCATGCTCGCTATCGCTATCGCCACAGTTGTGTATTCCGCAGCCAGCAATTATCGTGACATCGCTGTTTTCGCCAATGTAAAAATCGTTGTATACATTATCCTTTAAGCCGCTTTGAGAAAGCACGACAGGAATATGGACGCTTTCATTTATGGTATTTGGCTTGATAATTATATCAATGCCGGGCTTATCCTTTTTTGAAACAATATCTATATTGGCTGTGGTGTTGCGCGCGGCGCTCTCGCCATTAGCCCTGATGTTATACGCGCCGATGGGCAGCGCGTCAAGCTCCGCCACCTCGCGTAAAAGCTGCTGCTGAATATTATCTATCATTTCAATTTTCCCCAATCTTTGTTGTAAGGGCCTTGCAGGTGCCCGTCGGCGCACCGCTCAAAAGCGACGGCAAAAGCTCGTCACGCGCACCATAGCTCGCCACGCGGCCGTCTTTTACATACACGATTTTATCGGCAATATTTAAAATGCGCTCCTGATGGCTGATTATGAGTATGCTGCCCTTTGTTTTTTCGTACATGCGCTCGAACACGCGAATGAGATTTTGAAAACTCCATAAATCTATGCCCGCCTCCGGCTCGTCAAATATGCTAAGCTTTGTGCCGCGAGCGAGCACCATGGCTATCTCTATGCGCTTTAGCTCGCCGCCGGAGAGACTGTCGTTAAGCTCTCTATCCATATAATCGCGTGCGCATAGGCCGACCTCCGAAAGATATTCGCAGGCGTCTGCAACCTTGGTGTCCTTGCCCGCCGCAAGCTCTAAAAGATCCTTTACAAGAAGCCCTTTAAAGCGCACCGGCTGTTGAAACGCATAGCTTATGCCAAGATTTGCGCGTTCGGTTATCGTTAATGACGTTATATCCTTGCCGTCTAGATATATGCCGCCAGAGGTGGGTTTAATTATTCCGGCAACCACCTTGGCGAGTGTGGATTTACCGCCGCCGTTGGGCCCCGTTACGGCAACAAAGCGATCGCAAACGCAAAGGGACACGTCCCGCAATATTTCCTTGCCGTCCTCAGCCTCAAAACAAACATTCTTTAATTCAAGCATAGTGTGATGACCTTTCCGCCAAAGTTTACGCAAAAACTGACATGTAGTTTACGCTTCATGCCGCATTTATGCTGTTTTATTATACCACACTTTTAAGCCACATACCGGATAATGCTCTTTGATGCATTATTAAATTTGGGTAAAGCATTGCGCCA
>CAZUUR010000228.1:0-3410 GCA_964622815.1 uncultured Oscillospiraceae bacterium
TCCAGCCAATACTACCTTCATGATCTGTTGCCTCCATATTACTAAATGCTTAAATGAACACGTTCATCTTGATTGTAATCATGTATAAAGCGCTTGTCAAGGCAAAAATATGAAAGGATCTTTTCATTTGATTTACAAAAAGGCGTGCCCGTGGTAAAATAATATATTGAGAGGAGGGACGCCTTATGGAAAGGTTTATTCCAAAATTAAAGCTTTCAAAGAAAGCTAAGCGCGAAATCGAACAAAAGCAAAGGCAAACATGGACGATAAGCCCCGTAAGTCGCAAGAGTGACAACAAGAAAGTATATAACAGAAAAGCGCCCCGTCTGTTTAAGGAGGATTATCCAAGCAGAGGGGAGTTTTTTTGTGTGTAAACACCAAATTTTGGAAATATATGCATAATGTCCGGCTTAAAATCACCTTAGTGTTAAATTACTGTAAATGCGGTGGATTTTACAAATAGAAAAGAGTAATATTGAGAAGCAAAATTTAAGGAATTGGGGTCTAAAGCTTGAGAGCAAAACTTTCAAACTGGCGTCCTATGAATATCGCCTCTTATAAGCGAATCTTGCAGCGATGCGTTGGCGACATTTGGCGCAAAACCACCAACAATTTTGAAAGGAAGCACGAAAACCATGGTCAATAGCATGAAAAAACACTATTTGAGAATAGCTCTGGCGTTATTGCTCACAGCGGTTATGTTGGCCGCCGCCGCATGTTCTTCAAACCCGGGGGCAACGCAACAGACAGCGCTTATAGAACCCGATGAGCCGCTTGAGCCCGTCGCCACTCAAACTCAGCTCGACGCGGGCAGCCCCGCTGTTCCCGCAGCAACCGCGCCTGCCGCCTCGCAAACAGATGAAGCGGCAGTGAAGGAAGCTTATCGCGCCGCGCTCAATACTTTTATGAGCGAGCATGTTTTCCCAGATGGTATCGAGTGCGCTTTTGACAGCGCAAACGACATTTCGGGCGACAGCTTTGCCATTTTTGATGTAGACGGTGATGGTCGCGACGAGCTGATTATTGTGCACATAATTGCGCCGATGGCGGGGCAGACGCAGTATGTATTGGATTATGACGTCGCCACGCATAAATTCGTTGTCGAGCTTAGCGAGTTTCCCGCGCTCACCTTCTATGATAATGGCGTGGTAAAGGCCGAGTGGTCGCACAATCAAGGCCTTGGCGGCGATTTCTGGCCGTTCACGGCGTATAAATACGATCAGGCGTCAGATACCTATAAGCTAATAGGCATGATAGATGCGTGGGATAAGAATATGACCGACGAGGACGGGGATAAATACCCTGTCGATATTGATGTGAGCGGTACAGGCTTTGTATACTATATCATGACGAACGGTGAATACGAGAAGGGTGAGCCTGTTGACGTGACCGTGTTTAATGAATGGTACGCTGAAAACTTGGGCAACGGGTTGGAGCTTGAGATAACCTATCTCGAAATGACCGCAGAAAATATAGCTGGAATACAATAATTTAAACGCCGCCGATGCTTTAGCATAGGCGGCCTTTAAATTGGGCATTTATTCGCGCAGCACCTCGTGAGAAGCGTTCTGGTAAGCTCAGCACGGCTGCATGCGTTGTCAACACGTTGTGCGGGCATTGGCAGGGGTTGGTCGATTGCGCTTGCGGCTACTGCTTGTCCTCATCGCTGATTTGCCTTGCGGTAGCCAGCAGCCTGCTGCTGTATTCGTCAAAATCGCTTTGCTCCTTTTGCGAAAGGCAGGCAGATATACGCGAAAACCATTCATCGTAAACATGCACTACGTCCGCAATGCTTTTTTTGCCGTCCTGAGTAATGGAAAGCAGATTCTTGCGCCGGTTTTTCGGATTTTGCGTCCTGCTGACAAAGCCTTTTTCCTCAAGCGTCAGCAGCGCACGCGCAACGGTGGCTTTGTCCAGTCGAAGCGCGGCGCACACATCGTCCTGTGACACGCCGTCATGTGCAAACAAAAAAGTGCAGATAGTGTGCTCCGTGTCAGACATTCCAACCACTCGTATCCTGTCGTGGCCATATTCTCGAGCGTATTTAATCAGCAGGTATAAATTGGGAAAATCCATGCGTACCTCCTTGGGAAATACAACAACTGTTGAGAATGCAACAATTAAATTATAGCTGTTTTATTTTCTGATGTCAATATTTAATAGGCTCGTTTGGTTTTGGCGGGCAAATATTATGGAAGCTACCTGGCAGAAAAGCAAGCTCAAAAAGGAGTGCATTGAGCATAACTGTTTGTTATGTTAAACGCTGATCATAATGCCAGCCATAAGGCGGGGCGAATGCCGCCTCTGACATCGTTATTAGCAGGGTGATAAACGCCGCTCAAGTTGCATTTTAAAGCGTTGTTGCCTTGAATACCTATATTGCCGTCACCGTGAACATAAGCCGCCTTAACCTGCTTACGACCGGGGGAGCGAAGCCACCACCACCATGCGTACCCCAAGTATGTTGCTGTACGTTTAGAATTATTTGCATCTTTTCTCGTAAACCAATATTTGTATTTACCGTTGGGGATTCGCAAATTTTCGCTGCTGTCGCCAAAATATTTACATGCCACTTCCTCAATGCTTAACAGGAATATTTTGTCCTCAGTGTCGTCACCGCCAATTATATCAAACCATGGGTTATCTGCATTGACAAGTGGAGTTGAAATAATTCTTGCTCTATCTTCTTGTGTGAAACAATTATAAAATTCTGCGTTTAGATATTTTCTTAGTTCGCAGTCCGCCCATGTAATATCTCCAGCTTTGTTATGATAGGCACGAAGTTCAACAATATTTTCAGCTATTACTAAAGCTGAACCGTTTTTAATCTCCAGCACGCGCCAGCTATATTTGCCAAATTCTATTTTATCCCCTATCCGCATAATTCCCTCCGGTATCGCTAAATATGAGCTTGCTGATGCATGCAGCAGCTAAAAAGGTTGTTTTTAGCGTTAAACCCGATACATACAACGCAAATAAAGCTATCATGTCTACTCTGTTTATGACTGATTGATACTATACCATACTGCATGCAATTAGAAAAGCAGCAGAGTATTTGATGCATGTGCGTTAGCGAGGCAAATTTTCAAAGTAGCCTCCACCGTAAAAGTTACTTTGAAAATTTGCCTAACATTTTCGGGGAAGGCTGTGTTAAATTAAAGTTGCAATTCACAAGGCGCAGGGCTATGTTCAATTTGATTTGACAAGAGCCATGTGCTCGTCTATAATATTGATGCTGTTTTACGGCTTCGTAGCACAGCAGCGTAGAATGGCCGCCTCCTAAGATGGAGGACGTACACTCGCCTTGAGCCCCACAACTTCATACTTGTTCCCGTAGCTCAGCAGGATAGAGCGGTCGCCTCCTAAGGCGGAGGACGTACACTCGCCAAGAGCCACTCCCCAAAGTCCGT
>CAZUUR010000229.1:0-3376 GCA_964622815.1 uncultured Oscillospiraceae bacterium
TCCTTCTTGCCCATCTGGCTGTTTGAAAGGAAGGTGACGTTCGCGCCCTCGTCAAAGGCGGCTACCTCGAACGCGCAGCGGGTGCGGGTGGAGGTTTTCTCAAAAAGCAGAACTATGTTCTTGCCCTCGAGCAGATTGTTCTTTATGCCGGCGCGCTTCTTGCTCTTGAGGTCGTGCGAGAGATCGAGAAGGTAACGGATCTCGTCGGGGGTGAAATCCTTGAGGGTGAGGAACGAGCGTCCTTTGAGATTAACAGGCATTGTTTTTTGTCTCCTTTTATTTGTATTCTTTTGTGATATATCCGCCGGTGTAGGCGTGCAGCAGCGCGCCGTAATCGACGTTGAAGGCGAGCTTTTGCCCAACCTTGCAGCTTAATTTATCCGCGCGGGTCATATCGACCAACAGATGATCGCTTGACGCGCCGAGTATCTCTATATTTTTATCGAGCGGGGTAAGCCCGCCCACCTCTATATCCTGACGGCCCAATGCGAGTATCCCGCGCACCATTTCGCCCTTGTCGGCAAACTCAACATGCTCGCCAAAGGCGTTCGCGCCCGCCGTGCCTATGGGCTTGGACGGCTTTTTTTCAACCTCCACAAGCTCCGCCTCCAGTGTGAAGCAGTTATCGTGGAAGCCGTCCATGAGCGTGAGGGCGGCGGTGTCGTTGCCTAAAAGATAGCTCTCGCCTATCCTAAGGTTGGTTATCCCCTTTGGCACGCGATTTTCTTGGAGCATAGTCATAGTGCTCGAATTTCCTCCGGATACGAAGGGCAGCGGCAAGTCCAGCTCCGCGCGCAGCATATTGGCTATTTTTATCAGCCCGCCGAGATTTGCTTCATCTGGAAGTATGCCGCCAAAGCAGGTGAGGTTCACGCTCACTCCGTACAGCTCAAGATACGCACACTCGGTCACGGCCTTCGCGGTGCGAAGTATCTTCGCCTCGTCGCGGAAGAATATGCCCTCGCGCAGATCGCCCATGTCTATGGCCAATATCGCCTTATGCCGTTCCTTGCGTCCGGAGAGGCGAACCGCCTTATTTAAAAGGGCGAATGTATCGGCGCTTGAGCCTATGCTAAGCTCGGCGTTGTGCGCCACGTCGTCAAGCTCGCTGCGCATGGGTATGCGAAGCAGCAGACGCGGCTTTTTTGATACCTTGCCCACTGCGGCGAGGTTTTTTACGCGCGAGTCCGCGAAGAAATCCGCGCCCACATCACTTGAGTCGAGCGCGCGCACGATGTTCTCGTCCGCGCAGACGCATTTTGTCACGAGCGCACAGGTCATTTTGGCGTTGTGCGCCATGGCGGCAACTCGCGCTGCGTTTTGTGCGAGATATTCAAGGTTCGCGGTGATTAGGGGATAGGGCATGTGGGTTCTCCTTTTTTGGGTTGGTGGGGGTGCGCCGTGGCAGGGGGGCGGGTGCGCGGCGCGGCCGCGGGCGGTTATCCGTAGGGGACGGCGTCCTCGACGTCCCGCCGATGTTGCGCCGTAGGCTTAGCTGCCGAAGCTGTTTTTTAGCAGCTTTAATGCTGCTGCGGGGTACTTCTTTGCAAGCACGCCCAGCGACGCCATAATATAGTGATTATCGAACAAAAGCTCCGTTTTGCCGGGCTTTGGCAATAGCATCATGCCGCCGGAGTTTATATCGGCTATGCGGCGCAAAAGCTCCTCGTGATGCTTTAGCCTCGTGAGTGCGCCGCCCGTGCCAACTATGTAGGCAAGCTTCGTTAGATCCTTGCCCTCGGCCACGGTGCGCCGCCCCGACGGCGTATATACATATCTTAATTCGCCCGCGTGCCGCCCAAGTGCCACCTTCCCCGCCTCAAAGCAGAGACGCTCGGTGAGCGCAAGCTGCTCTTTAGTTTGAGCAATAGGCTTATACTGCGCCATTACCGCGTCAAGGTCGAGTTTTAGCTCCTGTGTGAGCCTATCCTCGCCTATCATGGAAACGAGGTTCTTCGCGTTCACATAAAGGCCGAGGTCGCCCTCGACGGTGCGCTTGGCAAATGGCTCGGGCGTGGTCTGTATGCTTGCTATCTCGTCCGAACCACCCGTGACACTGTGAACATCGGTGGTAGCGCCGCCTATGTCTATAACGGCGAGATCGCCAATATCCTGATACAATAGCTGCGCCGCCTCCATCACCGCGCCGGGCGTTGGGATTATGCTGCCGGTGACCATGTCGCGTATATGCTCCATGCCGGGCGCTTTAACTATGTGCTCCTCGAAAACCTTGTGTATGAGGCGGCGGCACGGCTCGATATTGAGGTCGTCGAGCTTGGGATAAACGTTTTCGCAAACGCTCACAGGCACTTCGGCCTCTTTAAATATGCGCTCCACAGCGCTTTGATTCTGCACGTTGCCCGCGTATATCACGGGCACTTTTTTGCCGCTGCACTCGATATTCGCCGCCGCGAGGGCTTTGGCGTTGAAAAGCGCCGTCTCGCGCTCGCCGTAATCGGTGCCGCCCGCAAGGAGCAGCAGATTAGGCGAAAGCGCCTTAATATCATCAATATCGACGTCCGTGAGCTTGCCCGCCGTGGCGAGCTTTATTATCGCCCCCGCGCCAAGCGCCGCAGCCCGCGCCGCCTTTACCGTCATATCGTAGACGAGGCCGCTCACGCATACGCGAAGGCCGCCCGCCGCAGAGGACGTGGCGAACATTTCCTTATATTCTATAGGCTCGCCCAAGGTTTTCTCAAGGTCGCGGCGAGCTTCCTCAAGGCCGATGCGCACGTCGTTGGACTTGCCGTCTCTTGTGAGCACGCTCGTCGCCGCCTGCCCCTGCCCGATAAAGCGCGGGTCGTCGCCGCCAAGGCCGGTGAAGGCGTTGACAAGGGTTGTGGTGGAGCCGATTTCGGCAACGAGTACGTCGATTAGCATAAGCGGGGTTTCCTTTCTATCGCGGACTAAATATCCGCTTCAAAATAGGCTTTGCCTATTTTGCGTGTTCTGGCGGGGGCAGGGCTTTTGGTGTTCACCGTAGGGGCGGATATTATCCGCCCGTCACGATTTATCCAAGGTTGGTTCGCTTGCACGCGCCGAGGGTTTTGCGTCCTCACGCGGTACGGGGAGGCGCTGCCCCCGCAGGGTTGCGCCACAGCGTTTGGCGGCGCTCCCCGCAGGGTCACAAACCCCAAACGGCTTTACATCTTGCCTTCCGCTTCCATCTCTCTCCTCTTTTTCACGAGGAACGTTGCCACATGATTGCCGTGGCTGCCGCGGCCAAAGCCTTCGTCCGCGCCGTGCTGACGCGCTATCTCCGGCGTAACCTGCGTGCCGCCCGCGACGAATATCACCTTATCGCGCATACCCATCTCAGTGGCTATCTTGTTTATGCGGGCGATATTTTTGTAATGTATATCGTCGTGGCTTATTA
>CAZUUR010000230.1:0-3371 GCA_964622815.1 uncultured Oscillospiraceae bacterium
TTAAAACGCCGTCCATGGCAAAATGCTCCGGAGCGGCCTCGGTAAGCTTCAATCTGGCCTTTTTCGCCTCGTCCGTATAAGGATTGAGGCTTATCACCACGTTCGCGCCGTGCGTCAAAACGCGCGCGACCTCCTTTAGCATTGCGCTTGAAACGTCCATTGGGATAACGTCCAAAAGATTGCAGGAGAAAAATCCGTCGAACTCGCCGTCCAGCTGCTCCAAAAGCCAGCTTTCATCGGCCGTTATGAAGCGTGCAACGCCGAAAAGCCCATATTTTGAGGCTTCACGCTCGGCAAGCGCCGCCGCGTTTTGAGATTGGTCAACTCCCACCACCTCGCAGCCCGCGTTCGCAATAAATATGCTCGCCCAGCCCGAGCCGGAGCCAAGATCGAGTATCTTGGAAGAATTGGCCGCGAGCCACCTCAATTTATCCTCCATTACAGCGCAGCCCAGCGACTGCGCGGTTAGCTCCTCGTCCTCGCCGCTTTCGTCCTTTGCTATTTCAAGAAAGGTATCGTCCCAGAATTTGAGCGCAGCATCGTATTCCTTCATAATGACTCCTCCAAAACATATCTTATATATACAGTATAACGCATTTTTGTCGCAAACGCCAAAAAAGCTTGTATTTTTATGTATCATGGTTATATAATTTTTGCGCACCCTTTGAGGGAGGAAATTTGGTATGCCTATTTTTAATCAAGCCAATATGAACGAGTCCATAGAGCGCCGCATAAAGGACGGCGGGGCTGATTTTGTGCGGTTTGTTGATATATCCGGGCTTGACGCGGAGGCTAATCAAGGCTTTGAGCGCGCGGTGATATTCGGCAAGGCGCTATCAAAGGAATACATTCGCGATATACGGGCGCTCCGCGAGCCAAAGCACAAGGAGGTTTTTAATGTTGAGCGCAAGATGGACGCGCTCGCGGTAAAGATAGCCATTGAGCTTGAAGCGGAGGGCTATAAAAGCCTCGGCAAGCTAAAGACCGGCGTGCTGCCGCACAAGACCGTGGCATTGAGAGCCGGGCTTGGGTTCATCGGCAAAAACAATCTTCTCGTAACGCCTCAATACGGCTGTGCGCAGATGCTCGGCAAGGTGCTCACGGACGCGCCGGTTGAAGCGTCAAGTCAGCCGCCCATGCCGCCAGAGTGCTCAGAATGCACCGTTTGCGAGGACGTTTGCCCCGAAAAAGCGCTGCTTGGCACAACGTGGAGTCTTGGCGTCACGCGCGAGGAAATGCTAACAAGAAAAAATGCACGCTATGCGTGAAATGCATGGCGTGCTGCCCGTTCACGGTGAAATACTCGCGCTAGGGGCGCGGTTCACAGGCGAAAGCGGCTCTAGGCGAGCCAAACCCATGCGCCTATTCGGCTCTCCTTGGCTATAGCACAGGAGAGTCGAACCCATGCGGTTTTAATTCGTGATTTGCACGCATTTGCAAAGCGAACGCAGTTCGCTTTGTTGCTCGCCGCTCGAAATAATTGTATGTCATCGCGTCAGCGCCTAGCAACTGCGCACAAATCGCGAATTAAAACTCTCCGACCTATTCGGCCTGATTTTTAGGTCGATGCAAGGCGGAGGAGGGAGGAATACCGGGAGTATTCCGACTGACGACAACACAGCATCGGCCAAAAATCAGGCCGAATAGGCGCATGTGTTCGACTCTCCTGCGCTATAGCTTAGCTTGCAAAACCGCTGCAAAACTAAGCACGTCGGGTGTGAGCGAGGCAAGCCATGCGCGATTTTCTGGAAGCTTGTCCGGCGCGCGCCTTAGCCTGAGCGCTTGGCGCGCAACATCGGGCTTGGGGCACAGGCCCTTTTGCAGCGCCCATTCCAACGCACGGGTTTTGGGCGCTATTTTGCCTGTTTCAAGCGTATAAAGACAGCGCGCTATATCAAACAGCCAGCCAGCCGAATAGATGCTTTCGCCAGTGTCGCCTGCGTGCGCGGTTATGGCGTCAAGCTCGCGTCTTATGGCGTGTGTAAGCTCAAGGCGGCTAGGACGCTTGAGGCCGCGTAGCATGTCCTCGCCAGAAAGCAAAATGCCATCGTCAATGAGCGCAAGACGCGAAAAAGGATCAAAAACATAATTATCCGTAATCCTTTGTCCGCTAGTTCCCCAATATACCGCATTGGTGCGTTCGCCACGAATAAAAGCTTCGCCCTCAAGTATGCCGCCTTCAAACGAGCGAAATATTTTATCGCCCGTTTCCTCAACGAGCGTTTGTCTGAGCATTAAAAGCGCGTCTGCCTGAGCGGCGGTAAGCGGCGTTTTAGTCAGGCACAAAATGTCTATATCGCTCCAACCGCTCCTATAATCGCCCATAGTTACGGAGCCGTGCAGGTAAAGCGCAGCGTCCTCGCCCAATATGCCGGCAATCCGCTCGCGCATAGTGCAAATTGCCTTGCCAAAAGGCAGCGCGTATTTTGAAAACAGCGCCGTCTCGGTAAGCGCAGCTATGTCGCGGCGCTTTATGTATTTGCGCTGCATCATCTCGTGCGCGACTGATGACATTAGGTATATCATTTCTTCAAGCGAATGCCACTCAAGCGTCACACCAACACGCTTTTCCTTTTCGGTGAGCCGCTGCTCGCCGCACACGCCGCGCGTTTGAGCGGTGAAATAATATGAGCGCTGCACATAATCGCCCATGCCGCGATTTTCATCAACATAGCCAAGCTCGCCCGTTATCTCGCAGTTATACCCCGTCTCCTCAAGCATCTCTCGCGCGGCCGCCTGCCTAAGCGTTTCACCCGGCTCTACGCCGCCGCCAGGAAGCGAAACAAAATCGTATTTCTTTATGCGCACCGCAGCGACTCGCCCGTCCGCGCCAAATAACACCGCACGAGCCGCAATCCGCGCGGGCTGGCTCGAAACCGCCTCCGTGCCATAAATAACCATATCGTCAAGCTTCTTTGTAAGCATACGCGCCTCCTGTGTTATGCTTAATTATATTCTGACTATATTTTTTTGTAAACCCATTGACAACTCGGTGGCAAATGTTATACTAATCATACAAATTATACTTTTACCACAAAGGAGGTCGGTGACCGGCGATGAAAAAAATACCAAAGGGCAAGCACGCGTGGACTGTTAAGGTGGGCGAAAAGGGGCAGATCGTTATTCCCAAGGAAGCGCGCGAGATTTTTTCAATAGAGCCGGGCGACACATTGATATTGCTCGGGGACGACAAGCAGGGGCTTGCGATACCGCCCAAAAACACATTTGTAAGGCTTTTGACCGGCGCGTTTGGGGACGAAGCTCAAGAGCCGGACGAAGAATAGGAGGGAAACAAAATGAAGGTACTCGAAATAAATGGCTTAACGAAGCATTACGAGCATTTCACGCTCGACAATGTGTCCTTCTCGCTT
>CAZUUR010000231.1:0-3366 GCA_964622815.1 uncultured Oscillospiraceae bacterium
AAAGGTATATGAACTGCATGGAAGCATATACCGCAACCACTGTATGAAATGCGGCAAGAGCTATGATTACGATTATGTTGAGCAGACCTCAGGAGTACCTCATTGCATTTGCGGCGGCATAATAAAGCCCGACGTTGTTCTTTATGAAGAAGGGTTGGACGATAATGTTATGCGCGGCGCCATAACGGCCATCATGCGGGCGGATATGCTCATTGTGGGCGGCACGTCGCTTGCGGTATATCCGGCGGCAGGGCTGATAAATTATTATTCGGGCGATAGGCTGGTGCTTATTAACAAGAGCGAAACGCCTTATGATTATAAAGCGGATCTTATAATTAACGACTATATAGGCAAAGTACTTAAAGAAGCCGTAGGTGGGATTGATGACTGAATTTTTGATAAACTTGTTTATTAAAGATAAATCCGATGTGCAATCAAGCGAAGGGCGTAAGCGCTACGGACTGCTTGCGGGTTGTGTTGGCATAGTGGCCAATATCCTGTTGTCCGCAGTTAAATTTATAATCGGTGCAATTTCTGGAAGCATTGCAATCCAGGCGGACGCTGTGAACAATCTTTCAGACGTGGGCTCTGCGGTTGTAACGATATTCGGCTCAAAAGCCGCCAGTAAGCCTGCTGACGGCGAGCATCCTTACGGACACGCGCGTATAGAGTATATATCGGCGCTTATAATCGCCTTTATTATTCTTCTCGTCGGTTTTGAACTTGGCAAGGAAGCTATAGCAAAGATAATTGAGCCTGAACCGGTTGATTTCAGCATTCCCATGCTTATCGTACTCATGGCTTCCATACTTGTTAAGCTTTGGATGAGCCGCTTTACGGCTAATATAGGCAATCGCATAGATTCAAAAACCATGCAGGCAGCAACCAAGGATAGCCTTTGCGATGTGATTTCAACGAGTTCTATACTTTTGTCATCTGTTATAGGTTATTTTTTCAAGCTAAATTTAGATGGCTATATAGGCGTTGTTGTGGCGGGCTTCGTGTTGTATTCAGGAATAGGAATAATTAAAGATAGCATAGGTCCATTACTCGGCGAAGCTCCAGATCCACAGCTTATTAAAACGGTAAATGGCGAGATAATGGCATACGATGGAATCATTGGAGTACACGATATTTTGGTGCATAGCTATGGCCCTGGGCGTACTATTGTAAGTGCGCACGCAGAGGTAAGAAGCGATTGCGATCTAATATCAATTCATGAGGTAATAGACTCCGCTGAGCATGAAATAGGAAAGAAGCTGGGACTATTGCTCACTCTGCATCTTGACCCAATAGAAACCGATAACGAGGTGTTAAACGCAACAAAGGAAAAGGTTGAAAAAGTGATTTTGGGCGAGCGTCTGAACTATCATGATTTTCGCATGGTAAACGGAGAAAATCATGTCAATCTTGTGTTTGACATAGTGGTTTCGCCGGGCACAACGGCAAAAGACATAGCGGCTATCAAGGATAAGCTTAACGCGGAAATCAAAAAAATCGACCCCATGTATAATTGCGTCATAGGAGTCGATTATGATTACACAAGTACGCTTTAGTTAGCGTCTGGCCTCAACATATATCTCAAACGGCGTCTCCACGGCGCCGTTTTTTGCGATAGCATCAAACTTCCATATAGGTAAATAGTAACCCTGAGAGCTATTTGCCATATATGCAAGCTCGCAGCCTGTTATCGTGGCGCTTTGAGCCTCACTAAAGAGAGTATAGGCGCATTTGCCGTCCGCAATTTTTTCTGCGGCCTCCTTTTGCGACATTATGGCCACCTGCGATTCAGCTATAAGATCCTCATCGTATTTTCTTATGAGCGTTATCGCATTTTCGCCCCTTACGGACACCATTATCGTATTTGAGCCTATTATGGGTGCGTGGCCTATGGCGGTTGTAAGATAAATATCGTACCCCGATACGCCCGCTTCGTCTCTTTTTATTACATCGGTAACTGAATCAACCGAAACGGTCAATACCTGATGTTTGGTAAAAAAATCCATAACTGCTGCTATGGCGGCTTCTTTAGTATCTGCAACGCCGGTGGCGGGGGCGGAATCCTCATAAGTCCAACTCCCACTTTGGGTATATGTTAGGATTTTTGTGCCTTCTGAAACGGTGTAAACGCCGCTGGAAGCCATTACCTCGCCGTTAATGCCTATCGCCAAAGCAACCGCTTTAGTTCGTTCTGTGACTGGCTGAGTTGATGGCGCGTATACGTTTGCGCTTGCACGCTCCGTTGCAGGCTCAAATTCGTATGAAAGCTGCTGCGGAAGATTTAGTGAATTATCAAAAAACTGTATGCTTGAATATGTTTCGCCGTAATCAAATATCATTACGAGCGCAATAAAGAAATAGATAACAGCAAATGCGCCATAAGCAAATTTGCGCACCTTTTTCTCAGGAATGGGTATGCCGAGCTTATCAGGAAGCTTTGTTTTTGCAAGGAGCACAGTAATGATGCAATATAAGCTGTAGCCCATAGCTGAACCCATGGCGGCATACACATATTCGTCCGCAATAAAAACTCCGCCGCTTATAAAATGCGGGATATTGAGCGCCAGCGAGCTTAACAGTCCCGATATGAGCGAGGCGAACAGCCCCGCACCGGTGAACGAGGGCTTGATAAAGAAGCCGAGGGCAACGAATGGAACTGCGTAAATCACGAGGTCATGCAATATGCTTGCATAACCATATTCCGTAAGCGCGATTACCTTATAAAAGGGTAAGGGCGCGCTGACAGCAGGTGTTTCGATATTTAGCTTCATTAGGTACGCCATTATGAGCGAAGCAAAGGTTAACCCAACGCATATAAGCTGGCGCCGGCCTATCCCGTTTTTTTTCATAATAATAATTATCGCGGCGGCAAAAACAATAATTACTGCCAAAACACAAATCAGCTTCAAATTACTACCTCCTAGTATGCTTGCCTTTATTATATCCGCATAACTTGATTTGCGAAAGTGCCAATCTAAATGCAAATAATGTTTTGAAATGCATATAACAGCGTCAGTTCAGATTGTATAAACGTCAATTTGTATATATGTTGACTTTTAAAATGGTAGGGGTTACAATATTTTTGAGTTAGTGTATGAGTATGTAGTTTTAGCTATTTTCCCGCAACATTTGGCATTTACATGCTTACAAATATACTCGATATTGATTTTTTTATTTGGAGGTGTAAGTTAATTTGGAAATATGGGTCGCAGCCGTAATTGGAGTTGTGACTTTGGCGTTAGGTGTACTCGCAGGTTATTTTTACAGGCGCAACATTGCCGAGGCAAAAGTAGCAAAGGCCGAAGATGCGGTTAAAATGATGATTGACGACGCTCAAAAGAGAGCGGAGACCATTAAGAAGGAGAC
>CAZUUR010000232.1:0-1691 GCA_964622815.1 uncultured Oscillospiraceae bacterium
GAAAGCTTAATGCCCAAAGGGCATTTACTGCGAAAAATTGACAAGGTAATTGACTGGGAATTCACCTAGGAAATGTGATTGACTTCATATGGGGAATTAGATTGACAGAAAAGTCATTGATGTGCTATTCTTTAAGAAGATGGTAGCTTTCATCGGCTATCTGTCTGCTGTAGTGGCTAGTGTGTGTCCGCCAAGATTCATCACTGGTCACTATTTGTTTTGCTTCAATCTTGTTCCTGTTTTGGCTCTGGTGGTAATGCGTCCTTATATGGTTCTACATATGCCGTCATTGCTTCCACAAACGCTTGATTGATGCTGATACCCTTCATAGCTGCGACTACCCTAAAAGGATATTCTAACTCATCTGGATATCGTACCGTGGTTGTTTTCAAGTCCTCGCCCCCTTTATGGGGCTTCGCCGTGGGGCTTAGCCTTTTGGATTGATTACAGTATAATCTATGTAACCATTAATGTCAATACCATTTTTGAAAATATTTCAATCTTTTTTCCAGCAATAAAAATAGCAGTACACGCTTCATCTTTTGACAAGCTATGCACTGCTTTATACTATCCGCTATTCGGTTCATCATCAATGGGTGTTGACTTAATCCCAGTTAATTTCATCATGTTTAACCGTTTCTCCACGGTTTATTTCTTCTTCCGCTATTTCCATAGCTTTGCGTTCACTTGGCGTTAATTTAGTAAAATCAGGATCCCATGCTAATACAAGCTTTTGTATTAGCTTAAATGCTAGTTGTTGATAGTCTTCCGGCAACATGTTAACCATATCAGCTACATTTCGTGCAATGTTTTCCACGTTCTACACCTCCTATTTATATATATCTCCACGTGGCCCAATATTCAGAATATATAACACTTCAATAATATTCTTTGTGCCGTATTTGAATATTATACGATACTTGCCAACCCTTAAACGGTATCTACCGTCTGTGTATCCTTCCATTGGTTTTATATCACCCTTGGGAGGTTTTATAGTTAAACCTTCAATAGCTGCTTTGATTCGTTGTTTTGTGGGTTTATCCATCGCATTGATAGCTTTGGTTGACGATTTGCTATAATCTATCTCCATGTGTTAACCTCCTATCATTTAGATTATATCATAACAGATAGTATGAAGCAATGCGTAACTTGTCTTGTCCCCATATGAAGTTGTCAAGGTACTTGCGACTGTGCTAACGCTTGTCGCTCGTTGTGTGCTAACGTTGGGCTTGTGTGCGCTGATATGCGCTTGACTTGTGCTATCTGCATGTAGTAAGATATGTATGCAGATAGGGCTTGCCCCTGTTAGCGTCGGGCGTGGTACTGGCTTCTTGGCGGGAGAAAGTACCACGTCTTTTTTTACGCTTGTGTTTTGGGTGGTGGAATATCATCCTTATTGGATTCCACCCATTCACGTAAGACTTTGACCGCACATTCATTCAGTGATTCGTCATTTCTAGCTGCTATCATCCTGATGTAATAATGCAGTTCGTCATCTAGGCGTATGGTAATGGGTTTCAAGGTGCATCCCCTCTTTCAGTGGGGAACTTCTCCTTGGAGGCGTTCCCCCTTGGATTGATTAAAGTATAGCATCTTTGCATCATTGCGTCAATACCATTCTAAAAATATTTTTTAAGAATATTGCTATACCCTTATATATCCAGTAAAATAAAGAGAAAAGGGGTTATATC
>CAZUUR010000232.1:1701-3350 GCA_964622815.1 uncultured Oscillospiraceae bacterium
CATGATAGATAGCTTTGTATTAGAGTATATCAAGACGCAGGATAACACCCAGATAAACAAACTCTTAGTTGAATGTGTGCAAGCCGAACGACGGCTATTAATCAGCGTTCAAAGGCAGATAGCAAGCGACATATCTCGCTATGCTGTAAGTAAAGAATATGAGCTAATAGAAGAACTGGTGAATAAGTTAAAATGTATAGACCATGTATTAAGTAATCTATCTAATATAAACAGTATAACACCTCTTATCAATTATACTCAAATATATCCAACTAAAGAAGCTGGTAAGTGTCCTATATGTGGGTGCTCAATGTCTACTAACACAACAAAATATATTGTGCATGATAAGGATAACAAGCCGATATACAGCAATAGTGAAGATACATACTATTGTAAAGAGTGTCGTAAACGATTCATGCTGGATAGCGTGCTAAAGGATATAGACGCATTGCATGGTTTGCGCAATACCAATATAGAAGTGTTAGAATGTGCCATTAGTGATACTGCGGATATAGTGTATTGTCGTTGGCCCGGATGTAATGAAACTAACTTGTATATGGATACTGGAATGTGTCAATATCATCATAGCGAAGAAGGGTATAAATCTAAGTGATACAGGATCTATTATATCTGGGGAGCTCGTGCCGCTCCCCCGCTCCCCCTAGGCTGCCGCTCGCTGACGCTCACGGCAATTATATCTATTGTATGTGCTTATGGATGTTATAAGTGATGGTTATGTTGTTGTGTGTTGGCGTTGGGATGTGGCGGGGAGCTCAATCTTGTATTGTGTACTAGGTTATATAGTTGTTGATATTGTTGTTATGGTTTGTGATACTATGTTTGATTGTTTTGTTTACAACGAACTGCTGTAAAGGTATTTTACTTTACACTTCATATTGGCGTTCACTTCACTATCCGGCGGATTATGCAGGCGCATTACCCCGCTTGCTGCTGTTCGGCTTTTTACGGTAGTACGACAGTAACCCCGTGGCGGTGGTGTTTTACACTGATTAATGGATTCGGCAGTGTGCCAGGAGGTATAGTTGTTCATCTTCACTCATCCATCAAAAAATCTCACCCCACCCCATTTTCCATCGCCACCACTTTCGACAACCACCCCACTCCACGCCCACCTCTCTCACCCCTTTACCTCACCGTCCCATCCCATAACCTACCTGCCAATCCCATAAAAACCCAGTAAATCACTATATTTTTCCCGAACACCCTCTATTTCCCGCAATATTTGCTCTCTTTTTTCTGGAAATCGCCCACTTTATGATTTGCTATTTGACATTCACATAACTATGTGTTATACTAATAGCACCAGTAGAAAAGAAATAATATGGCTGGCGAAAAAATTAGGCAAGTAACGGTTGTAGGCAACCACGTAGGAAGAGTTATACAATTTTATAAAGCAAGGATGTGTCATGTTGGGCACGTCCTTTTTTATATAAAAAATTAAAGGAGATGGTATTAATAGGAAAAATATTACCAGTAGATAGTGATACGGGTGAAGTGATTGACGGGGTATATATTACTACCCAAGAAGAAAGAGAACGACGACGACAATACTTTGCTAACAAAGATAAATGGATGCGTATGCCGTTCAGTTTGCACAGCGAAACCGGCGAAGTTGAGCATCGATTCCG
>CAZUUR010000233.1:0-3314 GCA_964622815.1 uncultured Oscillospiraceae bacterium
CACGCTGACCAGCAGGTCCGCGGAGCGGTGGTACTGCCTCACGGCACAGGCCGCAAGGTTCGCGTGCTCGTATTCGCCAAGGGCGAAAAGGCCTCCGAGGCTCAGGCAGCGGGCGCTGATTACGTTGGCGACGAGGATCTTGTTAAGAAGATCCAAACCGAGAACTGGTTTGATTTTGACGTTTGCGTCGCTACGCCGGATATGATGGGCGTTGTTGGACGTATAGCCCGCGTGCTCGGCCCCAAGGGCTTGATGCCCAACCCCAAGAGCGGCACCGTCACTCAGGATATTGCAAAGGCCATAGCCGACATTAAAGCCGGTAAGGTTGAATATCGCGTTGATAAGACCAGTATCGTTCACTGCCCGGTAGGCAAGGCCAGCTTCGGCGCGGACAAGCTGATGGAAAATTTCCAAACTCTTATGGAAGCTATCATAAAGGCTAAGCCCGCCGCCGCCAAGGGTACCTATTTAAAGAGCGTGGTGCTTTCCACCACCATGGGCCCCGGCGTCAAGTTCAACGGCCAGAAATTCACCGCGTAAATCCCCAACGTGAAGCGTTGGCTTTAGTGGCTTGTCAAGGGTTTGCACCCTTGCGCGTTTTACCGGCCGCGCCCAGGGACGCGGGTAAAACGCAAATAACTTCTTGCTCTCACAAAGAGGGCCATAAGACCATAAGGAGGTGAAAATCGTGAACAAATATGAAACCCTGTACGTCATCAATCCGGAAATGGACGACGAAGCCATAAAGGCGACTGTTGAGAAGTTTTCCGGCATCATCACCGCTAACGGCGGCGAGATAGCTTCTACCGATGAGTGGGGCAAGCGCAGACTTGCGTATCCCATCGAGTATAAGAACGAGGGTTACTATGTGCTTACGACGTTTGAAGCGCCCAGCGAGCTCCCCAAGGAGCTTGAGCGTAACTTCAAAAACGACGAGAACATTTTAAGATTCATCGTCGTCCGTAAGGATGCGTAACAAAAAGTGCCAAAGAAGGAGTAACTAATGAATAAAGTAATCCTTATAGGCAATCTGACGAGGGACCCGGAGCTCAAGACCACGCCCAACGGCGTGAGCGTGTGCCAGTTCTCAATAGCTGTGAGCAGGCGATACACGGATAAATCCGGCGAGCGGCAGGCTGATTATTTCAATATAGTCGCGTGGCGCGGGCTCGGCGAGAATTGCGGCAGATACCTCGCAAAAGGACGCAAGGTTGGCGTTGTAGGCGAGCTGCAAACAAGGTCCTATGAAAAGGACGGCGTGAAGCATTACATCACCGAGATAGTGGCGGACGACGTTGAGTTCCTCACCCCCAAGGAGGGGGGCGGCGCGAGAAGCGGCGAAGGCGGAATGCCTTATGCCGCCGCAAAAGGCGACGCGCCCGCACAGGACGTCCCCTTTACGGACATGGAAGGCGACGACGAGCTTCCATTTTAACGGAAGCATCTAAGGCAAGGGCGCATAGCCCGAGCCAAATAGAATCTTGAAAGGAGTTTAAGTCATGGAGGATCATGGTAAAATGAAGCCCCGTCCGAGAAAGACGCGCCGCAAGGTGTGCGCTTTCTGCGTTGACAAGGTGGAGTATATAGATTATAAGGATACCGCGAGGCTTCGCAAGTGCCTCACCGAGCGCGGCAAAATAATGCCCCGCCGTATGAGCGGCGTTTGCGCAAAGCATCAGCGCGAGCTGGCTATAGCCATAAAGCGCGCGCGCACCGTTGCGCTGCTGCCCTACGTATCGGACTAAGCATTTAAAACAGCTCCGAGCTTTCGCTCGGAGCTGTTTTTTTGCGCGTTATTTGTGATTTACAGTTTTTTACAATCGTGCTAAACTAAATGTGAATTTGAGGTGACATTATGAAGAAAAAGCTGTTTGAATTTGCGGGCAGACTTGAGCGTTCGCCGTTCGTGCGCACGATACGCGGCGGACTTGTAAATATTATACCGGTGCTTATGATAGGCGCTTTCGCGCTCATAGCGCGGTCGCTGCCTATAAAGGCGTATCAGGGCTTTATCACCGCATTTTTAAACGGCTTTATTTATGATGCGTTCAATATGGTGTATTTCGCCACCTTCGGCGTGCTTTCGGTGTATATGACGGCGTCCATAGCGATAAGCGTGATACGCGAATACAATAAAAAGCAGGATCTTGCGCTCAGTGCGCCCGCAACGGCGCTCATGGTGTTTTTTTTGCTCTCAGGCGTGTTTGAGAGCGATTTTAGGATAGACGCGCTTGGGGCAAAGGGCATGATGACCGCTATAATAGCGGGCTATTTCGCCACGCGCCTTTATTATCATGTTAAGGAGCGCCTCAAATGGAAGCGCAAGAGCTATGCCGATGGCGCGGACAATCTGTTTAACGACGCAGTAACAACGATTATTCCGGCCGCAATAGTTATCACCATATTTGCCATGGCAAACGCGGCGCTGGCCGTGCTTTCAAGCGATACCACGCTTTACGGCCACCTTACAAGAAGGCTCAACGAGCTGTTTGTGCAGGCGGGGCGCGGCTTTGGCGGTGGACTGCTGTTTGTTGTTTTATCGAGCCTGATGTGGTTTTTCGGCATACATGGGAGCGACTGCCTGCAAGGCGTTATGGAAAAGCTATATGTTCAGGGCGTGCAGACAAATATAGATTCCGTATACGCGGGCGGCTTTGCAACAGAGGTGCTCACAAAGCAATTCTTTGATATGTTCGTGCTCATTGGCGGCTGCGGCACGGCGCTGTGCCTTTTAATATCGCTTTTGATATTCTCAAAACGGCGCTCAAGCAGGCATT
Source organism: uncultured Oscillospiraceae bacterium (assembly GCA_964622815.1). GTDB lineage: Bacteria > Bacillota > Clostridia > Christensenellales > CAG-138 > CAZUUR01. The sequence goes on from CAZUUR010000233.1 coordinate 2,778, forward strand.
TATCAAAAATATCCATTGTGCCGATGCTTTTCAACGTAAACGAAACAATGATATTCGGCCTTCCTGTGATACTAAACCCGATAATGTTCGTTCCGTTTGTGCTAACGCCTGTGATGTGCTATCTGATTTCATATTTCGCTATGCTTTGGCACATCGTTCCTATGACGGTATCCACAGTTGAGTGGACGACGCCCTTGCTCCTTGGCGGTTACGCGGCTACAGGCTCTGTGTGGGGGAGCGTTTTGCAGCTTGTGAACGTGACGGTGGGCGTATTGATATACGCGCCGTTCGTGCGCCTTTTAGACAGGCAGAAGGAGTACGCGGCGAAAAAATACTATCAGGAAATGATATTGCTGTATAAGCAAAACGAGAGCGATGGCGAGACGGCCAGCCTCACGGAGCTTGGCGGCGAGCGCGGCGTGATAGCAAAGCAGCTCGCGCTGGACCTTCACGTCCTCATAGAGCGGGGCGACTTTAAGCTTTATTATCAGCCGCAGTATTCAGCGGACGGCAAATGCATAGGCGTTGAGGCGCTTT
>CAZUUR010000234.1:0-3314 GCA_964622815.1 uncultured Oscillospiraceae bacterium
AAAGTTGCCCCGGCATATCTCACAAACAAAGATGAAGCCGGAATGCCGACACGCTACAACAAAGCAAGAGCCGCAATGGATACGGCTATCGCTCGGTGCCGAAACACTGAGGAACTGAAACTTGCTCTGAAAAACTTGGGTTACAACACCAATTTCAATCCAAACCGAAAGTATTGGACAATCACTCCGGTAACAGACGATAAACCGATACGCACTTACAGGCTCGGTGAAGAATACTCCACAGAGAAAATTAAGGAACGCCTGCTATCTAATCGTAATACGCTCCGTTTAGGTAGCTTTCAGAAGACGACCTACAAATCACCGCAGTACAATCTGCGAACCCGTGAAAGCAAAATCAAAAAGGTCGGCGGATTGCACGGTTTGTATCTCTACTACTGCTACAAGCTCGGTTATCTGCCAAATTACAAGAAACCCGATTATGCCCGTATCCATTATATCTTCAAGGATGACCTGATGAAGATTGAAAAACTCTCTCAGCAAGCAAGGCTGCTCGGCCGTAACCACATCGGTACAGACGAGCAGCTTTTTGCGTATAAGTACAAAATCGAAGAAGAAATCAAGGTACTCACTGCCGACAGAACACACCTCCGAAACGAAGAACGAAAAGTGAATATGTCAGATGATGAGCTGTTAGGCTGTAAAACCAAGATTTCGACAATTTCCGATAGGCTCAAAGAGCTTCGGAAAGAAGTCAAACTCTGTGAGGATATAGCCGAGAGGTCGGGTGTCATAGAACACAACCTTGAGGTTGCCCTTACAGATGAAGCAAAACAGAAATCCAAGCGAAAGGAGAAAAACAATTATGAACAACGGTGGTGATGCAGCAGAACAAATCGTCAGGCTCAGTCTTGAAGGATTTGAAGTCGCTGCAAAACTTACAGGCTCAGCGGCAAAGAATGTCGCTGTGCTTCTTGCTTCCGTGTTGAAGCAGGAAATCAATCAAACGCACAAGACCAAAGGCAAGGCTCGCCTTACCAATATGATTAAGTCCGGTAAACCGCTTACCGTATTCTCTATCCGAAACAAAGACCTTAAAAAGTTCTCCGAACAAGCAAAGCGATACGGCGTTCTGTACTGTGTCCTTCGTGACAAAGCAAACAGTGACCCAAACGCCGAAATTGATATTATTGCCCGAACCGAGGACGCCTCAAAGATTGAGCGTATCTCTACACGATTTGAACTCGGTAAGGTGGATAAGGCGGCTATTGTTACCGAAGCGGAGAAAGCACAATCGGAACGAGCATCTGTAGAAATTGAAACCCCTACGAAATCCAAAGGCGAAAAAGCAGTGGAGAAAGCAATGGGCAAGCCAATGCAGAAAGAAGGTAATGCTCACGAAAACCCCACCGTAGCAAAGACAGAAAAAAGCCCTCTGTCCGAGCGAAGCTCGCAGACTTCGGAAGTCCGCCCTGATGAGGGTGTTGCAAGGCAGCCTGATAAAAAGCCTTCTGTAAAAGAAAAGCTTGAACGCTATCAGTCGGTTGCCAAGCAAAAGGAATCAGAGCGTTCCGTCGAACCCAAAGAGAAACCAAAGACTCCACAGCAAAGCAAGCAAACGGTTCATCAGCAACCGAAGCCAAAAAAGAAAAGTAAAGAGAGGTAATTTACGATGACAAACAACTTTAACGCCAACAAAGGCGGTTACTCCAACCCACAGCTCAGTCCGGAAGATTGGGCAACAAAAAAGAAAAATGAAAAGGACGAGGTGTACAAGCAGATTGACGATACGGCAGTGGAGGTAACTAACTCGCCGGAGAAGTTCAAGGCTTTCCTCGATACGCAGGCTCGTATGGACAGATACTCCGCCGTCAATGCCTTGCTTATTTACAAGCAGTGTCCGGGTGCTTCCCAGCTCAAGGACTTCAGCGACTGGACTGCCGAGGGTGTAAAGGTCAACAAAGGAGCCAAGAGCATTTCTATCTTGGAGCCTGTAGAGTACACCAAGAAAGACGGCTCCACCGGAATTTCCTACAATGTCAAAAAGGTTTTTGATGTAAGCCAGACCAACGGCAAACGCACTCCTGCCCCTACTGTCAATCGTGACCCGCAGAAGCTTGTGGCAATGATGCTCGATGCTTCTCCCGTCAATGTTGAAACTGTTCCTGAACTTCGTTATCAGGGGATGGGTGCAATGTACGACAATGACAAGCAGACAGTCTTTATTAAGAAAGACATCGGTGACAGCGTTGCCCTTTGCCAGTGCGTTGCACAGGAACTTGCCCACGCCCAGCTTGCGGTGAATGCGGACGCATACAGCCGTAAGGACTCAGGCTTCGATGCGGTATGCGTCGGATATATGCTCTGCAAGAAGTACGGTGTTGAAACGCAGAACTTTAACATCTCTAATCTTGATTATTTCAAGGATAAAGAACCGAAAGAAATTCGCAGCGACCTTTCCAAAATTCGTTCCGCTATGACGGAAATCCATTCCCGTGTTTCCGATGAAATGTATCGAAAGACACAGGAACGCACCAAAGACCGTGATGCACGATAAAGGAGGAATGCCAAGTGAAGGAAGAACAAGTATTTGTCGCACTTGACGATTATGAACACGGCATTGTCATTCGCTCTCTCAATGATGAGAAAACGAAATTGATGGAAGACGGAAAGTACACTGATGCCGTTGATGACTTGATTGTTAAAATCGGTCACGCCCCAAAGAAAAAATTCAAGGTTATCGAGAAGCCTGATAAAAAGGTCGCTCGTGACGATGCGAGATAACGGACAGCAATCTTCCCGTATTCTTGCCGTACTCGGTATCATCCCGGTTATTTGGATTGGTTTGTTGATAGCTCCGTCTGTGAAAGGCGGTTTGCCTGAGATTGTGCCGTCACTAATGACTATGTTCAATCAGCCGTTTAATATAGAGCTTTGCGAGGACAGCGTAAAAACTGTCCTCGTTTTGCTTTTAATGTACGGTATGGGAATCGGGATATGGCTCTCTACACGGAAGAATTATCGCCGTCGTGAGGAACACGGCTCAGCAAAGTGGGGCGTTGCAGGAGTCGTAAACAAGAAGTACCACCAACAGCCGCAGTCACAGAACAAGCTGATGACTCAGAATGTGTCGATCGGGCTAAATGCCAAGAAGCACAGACGAAACCTAAACACCCTTGTGTGTGGTGGTTCAGGTGCAGGTAAAACTCGTTTTTATTGTAAGCCTAACCTGATGCAAGCAAATACTTCTTTCGTCATTCTCGACCCGAAAGGAGAAATCTTGCGAGATGCGGGGGGACTGCTTGAAAAGAAAGGCTATGAAGTGCGTGTGCTTGATTTAATCTCAATGGAATCAA